>JBKJLN010000115.1:0-3024 GCA_046596935.1 Acidimicrobiales bacterium | reverse complement strand
CTGGTCGGCACCGAGGCCGTCCTCCACCGAGCGCCGGCGGCTGACCTGGTCGTCTTCCTCGACTTCGATCAGGAGCTCTTGGCGCCGCGTTATCGCGCCTCCGAACAAGCACTTGGGCTCCTTGCACGCGCCGCCCGTCTCCTCGGCGGACGACGCGGGGGAGGCCGATTGCTCGTCCAGACGCGTCTGCCGCACCACGAGGTGCTCGACGCTGCCCTCCACGGCGATCCCGGCCGCCTCGCGGCGATCGAACTGGAGAAGCGTCGTGCCCTCGGGTTCCCGCCCTTCTCGGCACTGGCGCTCGTGTCGGGCCCTGCGGCTTCAGCCCTCGCCGAGCGGCTGGAGGCGGGTCGCCCCGAGCACGACGTCGATCTGCTCGGTCCCGATGACGGCAAGTGGCTGGTTCGGGCTCCGGACAACGACCGCCTCGCAGCGGCGTTCGCAGCTGCGGGACGCCCACCCAGTCGGTTGCGCATCGAGGTCGATCCCCTCCGCGTGTGAGTTCAGTCCTCCGGATGAGCGACGTCGGGCGCGGCAGCGGCACCCGACCATTCCTGGCGCCGTAACTCGAAGAGCGCGATCGCAGTGGCCGTGGCGACGTTGAGGGAGCCGACCTTTCCCGGCGTCGGGACATAGGCGAATCGGTCGCAGATGCCGAGCGCGGCGGCCGACAGGCCGCGGTCTTCGTGTCCGATCACCAGACACGTTCCGCCACCGAAGTGGATCTCACCCAGAGGTTCGGATCCAGCGGCCAGCTCGAGGCCGACCACCTCCATGTCGAGTGCTCGTGCCGATGCAGCACCTTCGGCCGCCGTCGCCACCACCGACCAGGGCACGAGGCGCTCGGTCCCGAGCGACGTCTTCCTACTGCCGGGGTGGTCGGGTGTCGCCGTAGCGCCGGCCAACCAGAGGTGATCGACGCGGTAGGCGGCTGCGGTGCGGAGGATGGCGCCGACGTTGTACGGCGTCTGCACGCTGTCGAGCAGGAGGGCGAGAGGGCGTTCGGTTCGGCGGCGCCATTCCCGTTGCAGTCGTTTGACCTCGGTCGGGTTCAGATTCTTGGGCGTCACGAGTGGCGGACCTCGAGGAGGCGGTAGCCCATGCGCGAACTGAGGCGATCGACCACGAATCCCTCGGTGCGCATCCAGGCGGCGAGCGAGTCGCTCCCGAGGTGCTTCTGCACCACCATCCAGGCCCGTCCCTGCGGAGCCAGTCGGGGGAGCCACTCGAGCAGCAGGGCCTGCAGTGGGGCCTTTCCGATTCGGATCGGGGGGTTGGTGTAGATCGCGCTGAATTGCACATCGGGCGGGACGGCGTCCGGCGTCACCGACCGCACTCGCTTGCCAACGCCGGCGGCAGCCGCGTTCTCCGAAGTAAGGCCGAGCGCGCGCTCGTTCACGTCGAGCGCCCACACGGTGGCGCCTGGCGCACGGCGCGCGATCGTCACGGCGATCGCGCCGTAGCCGCAGCCGAGGTCGAGCACGTCGCCCGTGAGGTCGGCCGGCACGGCCACGTCGGTCAGCAACAACTTCGTGCCGGTATCAACGCGATCGCCCGAGAACACTCCTCGATCGGTGGTCAGGTCGAGGGTGAGGTCCGGGAGGTGGAAGCGGATGACCTGGCGATGCGACGAGACGCTCGGCACGGCGTCGAAGTAATGCTCGGCCACGGTCCGACGGTAGCCTTCGGCCATGTCCGGCTATGCCATTCGACTCTTCGGGGACCCGGTGCTCAAGCAGCGCGCCGCCGAGGTGACCAACGTCGATGCCGCCCTCGTTCGCCTGGTGGAGGACATGGTCGAGACCATGTACGAGGCGCCCGGCGTCGGGCTGGCCGCACCCCAGGTCGGTGTGCAGAAGCGCCTGTTCGTCTACGACCTCCACGACGGCCTGGGTGCCAGGACGATCGTGAACCCGACGATCAGTGACCAGCGGGGCGAGTGGGAGTACGAAGAGGGCTGCCTCTCCGTGCCCGGCCTCTACTTCCCCATCGTGCGGCCGAAGGAGGTCCACCTCACGGGCTACGACCTCGACGGCAACGAGGTCTCGATCGAGGCCGACGAATTCGAGGCGAGGGTGTTCCAGCACGAGATGGATCACCTCGAGGGCAAGCTCCTGCTCGAGCACCTCGACGACGACCAGCGCAAGGCGGCAATGAAGTCGCTGCGCAATCGCGAACTCAGCTGACGCGCCGCGAGCACAACTGATGAGGCTGGCCTTCCTGGGCACGCCCGAGGCTGCCGTTGATCCGTTGGTCGCACTGGTCGATGCCGGGCACGACGTGAGGATCGTCGTCACCCAGCCCGACCGAAAGCGGGGAAGGGGCGGGCAGGTCGTCCCCAGCCCCGTCAAGGCTGCGGCCGTCGAACGAGGGCTCGCCGTGACCGACCGGGTCGACGACGTCCTCGACGCCGGTGTCGAGCTCGGCGTGGTCGTCGCCTTCGGAAAGCTCATCAAAGCCCACGTGCTCGACGCCGTGCCGATGGTGAACCTCCATTTCTCGCTGCTTCCGCGATGGCGAGGTGCCGCGCCGGTCGAGCGAGCCGTGCTGGCCGGCGACGAGGAAACTGGCGTCTGCCTCATGGCGTTGGATCCCGGTCTTGATACCGGCCCCATCTACGCCTGCGAAAGGACAGCGATCGGCCCCGGCGAGACCGTGGCGTCCCTTCGTCAGCGTCTCGTCAAAATCGGCATCCCGCTGCTGATCGAGCACCTCGGCGGCCCAAACGTCATTCCGAGGCCGCAGGAGGGCGAGGCAACGTACGCAGCCAAGATCGACCCTGCCGAACTCCACCTCGACTTCGACCGGCCAAGCAATCAGGTCGATCGCGTCGTCCGCCTCGGGCGGGCGTGGACCGACTTCCGAGGTGCGCGACTCCAGGTGATCGAGGCCCGCCCGCTGGCCACAGGACCGGCGCCGTGGACGATCGACGGGCTCGTCATCGGCTGCGGCGGCGGAACCGGGCTCGAGCTCGTCCGGGTGAAACCGGAGGGGCGCGGGGTTGTCGACGCCGCCGCCTGGCGA
>JBKJLN010000490.1:0-7556 GCA_046596935.1 Acidimicrobiales bacterium | reverse complement strand
TCATCACCGAGGCGTGGATGCGGGTGCAGGAGCGGGTGCGGTTCAAGGCGTCAGCCAGCGCCCGCTTCCCGACGTTCACCGCCGCCGCCGACGCCTGCCGGGCGGTCAGCCAATCGGCTCTGTTCCCGACCAATTGCCGCGTGCTCGACCCGGGCGAGGCCACGTCGGCCGGGGTCACCGACGGGTCCTCCGTCCTCTTGCTCGGCTTCGAGTCGGCCGACCACCCGGTCGACGCGTGGGCCGCCCGCGCCGTCGAGCTGGTGGCCGATCACGGAGGCTCGGTGCCCGACGGCATCCGGAGTTCGTCAACCGAGGGTGCTGCCGGGGCGTGGCGCAACAGCTTCATCCGCGCCCCCTACGGACGAGACGCGCTGACCCGCCTCGGCGTCGTCGTCGACACCTTCGAGACGGCGTGCACCTGGGACCGCTTTCCTGCGCTTCACGCCTCGGTGACCGACGCCATGACCGACGCCCTGCGCCAGGTCTGTGGCGGGGGTTCGATCAGCTGTCGCTTCACCCACGTCTATCCGGATGGGCCTGCTCCCTATTTCACGGTGATGGGACCGGGGCGCCCCGGCTCGCAACTCGAGCAGTGGGACGAGCTGAAGTCGGCGGCCGGCGAAGCGCTTCTGGCGGCGGGTGGGACGATCACTCACCATCACGCCGTCGGTCGCGATCACATGCCGTGGTACGAGCGCCAGCGACCGGCGCCGTTCGCAGCCGCCCTCCGCGCCGCCAAGGCCGAACTCGATCCCTCCGGCGTCTGCAACCCCGGCGTGATCATCACCTGAGATGGAGAAACCAACCGGAAACACAGCGCTGCCATCATCCGGCGGCATGGCCGATCTCTTCGACGACTATGACGTCAACGCGGCGTGGGACGAGATGTTCGAGTCGGCCGAGGTTCCGCGCCCTCCGTATCGCGCCCTGCATGACGCGCTGCGGCCTCTTTCGAGCCACGACCTCGACGAACGGGCGGCGGCGCGCGACCGGGCCTTCCGCGACCAGGGCATCACGTTTTCTCTGTCTGGAGAGGAGCGCCCATTCCCCCTCGACCTCGTACCTCGCATCTTGTCGGCCGCCGAGTGGGCCACGATCGAGGCCGGCGTCATCCAACGCGTCAAGGCGCTCGAAGCCTTCCTGTCCGACGTGTACGGCCCCGGCAAGATCCTCGACGACGGAGTCGTGCCTCGCAGCGTGGTAACCAGCTCGAGCCACTACCACCGTGAGGCCCACGGCATCTGTCCGACCAACAACGTGCGCATTCACGTCTCCGGGGTCGACCTGGTGCGCGACGAGAGCGGTCGCTTCTGCGTGCTCGAGGACAACCTGCGGACGCCATCGGGCATCTCCTACGTCGTCGAGAATCGGCGCACGATGGCGCGCGTCTTTCCCGAGCTCTTCGCGACCCACCGGGTGCGGCCGGTCTCCGGCTATCCGGCGAGGCTCCTGGAGGCACTCCGGGCGGCCGCGCCTGCAGGCACCACTGATCCGACGGTGGTCGTGCTCACGCCGGGCGTCTACAACTCGGCCTACTTCGAGCACTCGTTCCTCGCACGCCAGATGGGAGTGGAACTCGTCGAGGGGCGCGACCTCGTGTGCCGCGACAACAAGGTGTCGATGCGCACGACCGACGGAGAGCAGCCCGTTGACGTCATCTACCGCCGCATCGACGACGACTACCTCGATCCCGTGCACTTCCGACCCGATTCGGTGGTCGGCTGTCCCGGCCTGCTGAACGCGGCGCGAGCGGGCACGGTGACCATCGCCAACGCTGTCGGGAACGGGGTCGCCGACGACAAGCTCATCGCCACCTACGTGCCCGCCATCATCGAGTACTACCTCGACGAGGAGGCGATCCTCCCCAACATCGAGACGCACCGACTGGCCGACGACGGTGTGCTCGAGTGGGTGCTCGACCGGCTCGACCAACTCGTGCTCAAGCCGGTCGACGGCTCTGGCGGTTACGGCCTCGTCATCGGTCCGCAGGCCTCCGACGAGACGCTGGCCCAACTGGCCGACACCCTCCGACGGGATCCGCGCCAATGGATCGCGCAACGCGTCGTGAGCCTTTCGACCTCGCCGACCCAGATCGGCGATCGGCTGCGGCCGCGCCACATCGATCTCCGCCCCTTCGCCATCAACGACGGCAACAAGATCTGGGTGGCACCGGGCGGGCTCACGCGCGTGGCACTGCCCGAGGGCAGCCTGGTCGTCAACTCGAGCCAGGGCGGGGGGTCGAAGGACACCTGGGTGCTCGCTGGGTCCGGGCGGGCTACCCCGCCGCGGGGCGCAGACATCGACCACGACACCGCCCACCTGCTCCCGGCAGGCATGGCCACGCGGCAGCCGGAACCCGGACCGGCGTCGGACACCTCGCGTCAGATGCAACAGCAACAACAGTCGAGCGAGCGAACGACCCGACAATGCTGAGCCGCATCGCCGAATCGCTCTTCTGGATCGGCCGCTATTCCGAGCGGGCCGAGGACACCGCCCGCATCCTCGACGTGCACATGCACCTCCTCCTCGAGGACCCGTGGGTCGACGAGGTGGCCGCCTGCGAGGGGCTGCTCGAGCTCATGGGCGTTCCCCGACCGGAGGGTGAGCTGGATGCCCAGCGCGTCACCGAGCTCGTTGCCTTCGACTACGCCAATCCGAGTTCGATCGTGGGCGCGCTCACCGCCGCGCGCGAGAACGCCCGTGGCGCGCGCGAGGCCATCTCGTCGGAGATGTGGGAGTGCCTGAACGCCACGTACAACGAGCTCCCCAATCAGGTGGCCAACAACGCCGGAGCCGGCACCACCAACTTCTTTCGCTACGTGAAGGAGCGGGCGGCCGTGATGGCCGGGCTGGCCGACGCCACCCTGTCGCGCGACGACGGCTGGCGCTTCTTCGTGCTCGGCCGGTCACTCGAACGCGTCGACATGACGTGTCGTTTGCTGTCGGCTCGGTTCGGCGAAGGCGCGGGCTCGCCGGGGTGGGTCACCCTCCTCCGGAGCTGCTCGGCCCACGAGGCCTACCTCCGCACCTACCGGCGCGCCGTCGACGCGTCGCTGGTAGCCGAGTTCCTTCTGCTCGATCGCCTCTTTCCCCGCTCGGTGTACTTCGCCCTCGCGTTGGCCGAACGCTGCCTCACCGACCTGGCCCCGCCGACGGGTCGCGTCGGTGTCGACGACGACGCACGACGCGTACTCGGGCGCGCCCGTACTGACCTCGAGTTCCGCCAGGTGGGAGAACTGATCGCTGACCTCCCGACCCATCTCCGGGCGCTGGAGACGGCGTGCAGCGAAGCCAGCACGGCCATCGCCGGGCGCTATTTCCGCCAGGCCGCTCCCGTCGGGTGGACGGCATGAGCGCGGCTGCGAACTGGCGCCTGCAGGTCAACCACACCACCGGCTACCACTACACGGGAGAGGTGGTGTCGTCCTACAACGAGGCCCGTATCACGCCACTGACCGACACCGATCAGCTCACGATCGATTCCAGCGTCGACATCCAACCCTCGGCCCGGGCGTATCGATACTGGGACTACTGGGCGTGTCTCGTCCATGCCTTCGACGTGCATGTCCCCCATTCCCAGCTGGTCGTCACCGGCCGCTCGCTGGTGGAGACGACCTACCGGGCCGATGCCGGAAATGACCCGGGTGCCTCATGGGCCGACCTCGCCGATCCCCACACCAGTGACCTGCATCACGAGCTCATGGCGTCGACGACCTATGTCCCGATCACCTCCGATGCGGTGCAACGCCAAGCCGATGCACTCCGCACCGCCGGAGGGCCCCACGAGGCGGCGATGGCCGCATCCGCCTGGGTCAACGAGACCCTTGTCTACGAGCGGGGGGTCACGCGGGTGTCGACGTCGGCCGTCGAGGCCTGGGATGCCGGCCATGGCGTGTGCCAGGACTTCGCCCACCTCACGTTGGCCATGCTGCGAGCGATGGGCATACCGAGTCGCTATGTCTCCGGATACCTGCACCCGACGGTCGACGCAGCCGTTGGCGCGACCGTGCGAGGAGAGAGCCACGCGTGGGTGGAGTGGTGGGCCGGAGAGTGGGTTCGCTTCGATCCGACCAACGCCATCGCCGTCGGCCAACGCCACGTGGTCGTCGGCCGGGGCCGCGACTACGGCGACGTCTCGCCGCTGCGGGGCATCTACAGCGGAGGCGCCGCCGGCGACCTCGAGGTGACGGTCGAACTCACGCGGATGTCGTAGTCGGGCGCACGTCAGGATTTGGGGGGCGGCGGGCCGCCGGGCTGGGGCGTATCCGGAGCCGGCGGCGCTCCGAAGAGTTCGAGGCAGGGCTCGAGGCCGACGAGTTCGATGTCGTCGCGCCGCCTCGTCTCCCAGACGGCGCGACGCAGCCGCACCTCGTGTTCGAGATCGCGCACCTCTCGTCGCAGCACCCAGCGCTCGCCGTTGGGCTCGTACCCGTGTCCTTCCGACACGCGTCGCGACGGCTCGTTGTCATGCCAGTACCCACTCTCTGCCTGCACCGCCCCCAATCCGGCAAAGGCGAGATGCAGAATGGCGGCGCGCATCTCGGTGCCGATCCCGTGACCCTGGTGGGCTTGTCCGAGCCACGATCCGGTGCTGACGACGCCGAGGCGACCGAAGTCGTTGGCGAACATTCCTTGGGTGCCGACGATCTCACCGTCGACGAACACCACCGGGTTGTAGTTCCAGGCTTCCGGACGCCAATCACCCCAGCGGCCCCAGTGCCAATGGAGGACACCGCGCTCGAGTTGCGGTGACGGCTGATCCGACCAGCCCATCATCGGTTGCCAGCCCGGGTCGTGGATGCCCTCGCCCGCCAGACGGGCCAAGTCGATGAGCTGCTCCTCGTTCGGCAGCCGGAGCTCGAGGCGGGGCGTGCGGATCGTCAGGTCGAACAGGGGCCAGTAGGGGTGGGCCATGCGACATTCTCGCCGCTGGCGGCGCCCCTACCCTGGAGTTCGTGGCCATCAACGACGCACCCGAGGAAGCCGATCTCGAGAACGACCAACTCGAGGACGGCACTCTCGCCGACGACGAGTTCGAACTCGCAGATCCGGACTCCCATCCTCCGGTGCGTCCGCCGGGCGCCATCCGTCGCAAGACCATGGGTGGGGCGATGCTGGCCGCCGCCATGATCGGCCTGCAGGAGGTACTCGAGGGGCCGAAGGACGAGCCCATCACCATCGAGGTCGGCAGCAGCGCCGGCGGCGACGACGATCCCGTGGCCCTCGACCTCGATCCGTTCGACCCCTCCGCATCCATCGCCGTCGTCCGCCCCTGGCTCCACGAGGACTGAGTCCGGCAGCCCGGCGCGGGCTCAGGCGGGGGCGAGGGCCGAGCGGAGGAAGGCGAGGAGTTCGGCGCGGCGGCGGACGAGGGAGCGGAGGGTCGGCTGGTAGCCGAGCGACTGGAGCACTTCGACCTCGGTGGCGACCCCGATGACCGCCGAATAGGCCGACAGGAGGAGGAGTCGGGGCTCCTGGCGCCGCATCGTGCCCGAGGTCATCTCGCCGTCGAGGAACTCGGTGGCCCGTGCGATGAGGGGGTCGAGGGCATCCATCAGACGGGTCGCCGCCGGCGGGCCGAGTCGGGTCACTTCACGCAGGAGGCCGAGCAACTGGGGCTGGCGGGCGGCCAGGCGGAACACCGATCGGACGATCGACTCGATGCGCGACCAGCCGTCATGACGGGCACCCTGCAACGCATCCTCGAGGGTGTCGCGGAGGGCAGTCGCGCTGCGGTCGATGACGGCCTCGAGCAACAGTTCCTTGGAGGCGAAGTGATAGAGGATTGCCTGCTTGGTGAGCCCCAAACCGGCAGCCAGGGCGTCGAGCGACGTGGCCTCGTAGCCCCGGGCGGCGAACGACGCCAGCGCGGCGTCGACGATGCGCTCGGCCGTGCTCACGGCCATGGGGTCGTCCGGGTCACTTACCGAATGGTAAACAGGTCTGGATGATCCAGGAGGCGCTGGCCGGCAAGCGCATCGCCGTGACCGGTGCGACCGGCTTCCTCGGTACAGCGCTGGTCGAGCGACTGCTGCGATCCGTCCCCGGATGCGAACTCGTCCTCCTGGTCCGTCCGGGTCGTCGAGGCGCCACTGAGCGCGTGCGGCGCGAGATCTTCCGCAACGACTGTTTCGATCGGCTGCGCACCGAACTGGGTGGAAATGCTGCGTTCGACGCCATGGTGGCCCGGCGAGTCCTGGCCATCGCCGGCGACGTCGGCACCGACGGGCTCGGCCTCGACGCCGACGGACGCGACGCGTTGGCCACCTGTCAGGTCGCCATCCACTCGGCGGCGTCGGTGTCCTTCGATTCTCCGCTCGACGCCGCGGTCGAAGTCAACCTGCTGGGTGCGAGCCGCTTCGCCGCCGCCATCACCGACGTGGGATCGCCAGCCCACCTCGTCGCCGTCTCCACCGCTTACGTCGCCGGCGCCCGTCGTGGAGAGGCGCCCGAGGCCCTGCTCCCGGACACGCCCTTCGCCACCGCCGTCGACTGGCGTTCGGAGGTGGCGGCGGCCCGGCGACTACGCGCCGATGCCGACGCCGAGTCGCGGTCACCGAAGCGCCTGGAAGAGTTCCACAAGAAGGCCCGACACGAACTCGGAGCCGCCGGATCGCCCTTGCTGGCCGAGCGCACGGAGAAGGCTCGCGAGGAGTGGGTGAAGGCGCAGATGGTCGAGGCCGGACGGGCCCGCGCCCGATCTCTCGGCTGGCCCGACGCCTACGCCTACACGAAGGCTTTGGGCGAGCGGGCGTTGCTGCAGAACCGTGGCGACGTGCCCGTCACCATCGTTCGCCCTTCGATCATCGAGTCGGCGCTTGTCGAACCGGTGCCGGGCTGGATCCGCGGCTTCCGCATGGCCGAGCCGGTGATCATCTCCTACGCCCGCGGGATGTTGAAGGAGTTCCCGGGCATCCCCGAGGGGGTCATCGACGTCATCCCTGTCGATCTGGTGGTGGCCGCCATCATCGCCGTCGCCGCGGAGGGGCCGTCGATCGAAGGGCCGTCTGTCTATCAAGTGGCCTCCGGTTCGCGACAGCCTTTGCGCTACCGCCACCTCGTCGACCTGGTGCACGACTTCTTCACTCGCAACCCGATCTACGACACCGACGGCGCGCCGATCGTCGTGCCGAAGTGGTCGTTCCCCGGACGCGGGCGCGTGACCCGCCAGTTGCAGCGAGCCACCAAAGTGATGGACGCCGCCCAGAGGGTGGCGACTGCCCTCCCCGTTCGCGGGAAGCAGGCTGCGTTCGGCGCGACGCTCGAGGATCGGCGGGCCGAGATCGATCGGGCGCGCGGTTACGTCGAGCTCTATGGCGCGTATGCCGAGACCGAGGCCACCTATCGGGTCGACCGCCTCGTCGCGCTGTCCGATTCACTCGACGATCACGACCGCGCCTTGTTCAGCTTCGATCCGGCGGTCATCGACTGGGATCACTTCGTCCAGTCGATCCACTTGCCGTCGGTGGTCGAGCACGCGCGGGTGCGCACCACGCCCGGGAAGCGCACCGGACCGACTCGCCACGAACGTGGCCGCAAAGCCATCCTCTCCCCGG
>JBKJLN010000365.1:0-15280 GCA_046596935.1 Acidimicrobiales bacterium | reverse complement strand
TCTGATCCGCCTCCACTACGACGTCGAGGTCGACCTGGCCACCATCCCTCAGGACGACGCCGTCTACGACATGTTGTGCAAGGCCGATTCGGTGGGGGTCTTCCAGGTCGAGTCCCGGGCCCAGATGGCGACCCTGCCCCGGCTGCGACCGCGCACGTTCTACGACCTCGTGGTCGAGGTGGCGCTGATCCGTCCCGGCCCCATCCAAGGCGGGTCGGTGCACCCCTACATCCGCCGGCGCAACGGACGCGAGCCCGTCACCTATCTCCATCCGCTGTTGGAGAAGTCGCTGAAGAAGACCCTCGGCGTGCCCCTCTTCCAAGAGCAGCTCATGCAGATGGCCATCGACGTCGCCGGCTTCACTGCGGGCGAGGCCGACCAGTTGCGCCAAGCCATGGGCTCGAAGCGGTCGAAGGAGCGGATGGAGCGGCTGCGGGCCCGCCTGTACGAGGGCATGGCGTTCCATGGCATCGAAGGAGATATCGCCGATCAGATCTACGAGAAGCTCGCCGCCTTCGCCAACTTCGGTTTTCCCGAGAGCCACTCGGTGTCGTTCGCCTACCTCGTGTACTCGTCGTCGTGGATCAAGCTCCACTACCCGGCGGCCTTCTGCGCGGCGTTGCTCAACGCCCAGCCGATGGGCTTCTACTCGCCCCAGTCGCTGGTGGCCGACGCCCGCCGCCACGGCGTTCCCGTCCTCGGTCCCGACGTCAACGCCTCATCCTGGGACGCCACCCTCGAACCCCTCGAACCCCTCGAACCAGTTCTGTCACCTGGAGCCGGCGCCCCAGCGCCGGATCCAGGTGTCAAAAGGCTCGCGGTGCGACTCGGAGTCGGGTCGGTGCGCTCGATCGGGGTCGAGGTGGCCAAGGCCATCGCCGCCGGACGGCCCTACGCGTCGATGGAGAACGTGGTGCGGGCGGCGGGATTGACCGAACCCCAAGTAGAGGCGTTGGCCACGGCGGGGGCCTTCGACTCCCTCGGCCTCGATCGCCGCGCCGCTCTGTGGGGGGCCGGGGCGGTGGTGCAATCCCGGGCCGACCGGCTCCCCGGCATCGTGATCGGCAGCGAGGCCCCGGCCCTTCCGGGGATGGACGCCATCGAACGCACGGCCGCCGACCTGTGGTCGACGGGGGTGTCGCCCAACACCTATCCGACCGAGTTCGTACGCCATCACCTCGACGAGATGGGTGCCATCCCCGCGTCCGGATTGATGGCGGTCGAACACGGCACCCGAGTGTTGGTGGGCGGGGTCGTCACCCACCGCCAGCGTCCCGCCACCGCCGGGGGCACCACCTTCGTCAACCTCGAGGACGAGACCGGACTCATCAACATCGTCTGCTCGAAGGGCGCGTGGGCCCACTATCGACGGGTGGCTCGTACCTCGCCGGCGTTGTTGATCCGAGGAAAGCTCGAGAAGGTCGACGGCGTCGTCAATGTCATCGCCGACAAGATCTCGACGTTGTCGCTGGCCAACGGACGGGCCGAGCTCGCAGATGCGCCAGGTCCGAAATCCCGCGACTTTCGCTGAGCGCGTACCGTGCACGAATGGCGTCCTGGGGTTACGCGAAGCGACCGTTGATCGTTCTGAGTCTGGTGGCGCTGATCGACCAGATCGATGCCAGCATCATCCGCGGCGTCCTGCCGTACATCCAGGAGGAGTTCAACCTCAGCGATTTCGCCCTTGGTTCGCTGGCTTCGGCCTTCGTCTTCGTGAACGCCATCGCCACCATTCCAGCGGGCTGGGTGGCCGACCGTTACAAGCGGACGACGATCGTGGGGTGGACGATGCTCTCTTGGTCGGCGTTGTCGGGGCTGTCGGCGCTCGCCTTCAACTTTCCCTCCCTCTTCGCCTCCCGCGCCTCGTTGGGTATCGGCCAGGCCATCGACGACCCATCGTCCACCTCGCTGCTGAGCGACTACTACCCCGCCCAGATGCGGGGTCGCGTGTTCTCTTGGCAGCAGGTGTCGGTGTTCCTCGGCGGCGGTATCGGCCTCGGCCTCGGTGGACTGGTCGGGGCCGCACTCGGGTGGCGATGGGCCTTCGCCCTCGTCGGGATGCCCGGCTCCGCCATTGCGTTCCTGTGCTTCCGCCTGCAGGAGCCGCCCCGCGGCCTGATCGAAGGGGCAGCGAAGCTCGGCGCTCCGAGTCAGGTCGAGGCCGCCCCCTTCGTGGAGGCCCACGCAGATGGACCGACCGCAGGAATGAGCATCGGCGAGTTCTCTCGCGCGGCCGTGAGGAGCCTCGTCAGCGAGATGCGAATGATCTTCGGCATCCGGACCATGCGCTATGTGCTGATCGGCGTCGGCATCCTCCTCTTCACCGTGTCCGGCGTCGGGTCGTGGCTCACGATCTACCACGACCGGTACTCGGACATGTCGCCGAAGGATGCAGCCATCCTGACGGCGCTCACGCTGGCGCTGGCGGGGATCATCGGCACCCTCTGGGGCGGTCGGTTCGCCGACAAGTTGCATGCCAACGGACCGGTCGGGCGTATTCGCCTCGTGTCCAACGCCATCCTCGTCTGCGCGGTCACGTTCCTCCTCTCGCTCATGGTCCCGATCATCTCGCTGCGCATCGCCTTGCAGTTCATCGGTGTCCTCGCGATCGCCAGCGCCTTCCCCGCCTTGCGGGCTTCGATGATGGACGTCGTTCCCGCCGAGTCGAGAGGGGTCAGCGCGTCCGCGTTCGCGCTCGTGTCGACCGTCTTCGGGGCGGCCCTCGCCCCACCTCTCATCGGGCTCATCTCCGACATCACCGGATCGCTGGTCGCCGCCTTCTACATCGTCACGCCACCGATCCTTGTGGGGTCGTTCATCCTGCGCCGGGCCCAGCACACCATCGCCGAGGATGCCCAGGCCATCATCACCAAGATGATCGAGCGTCAGCAGGCATGAGTACTCGGATCAAGGTTGGCGTCCAACTCCATCCTCAGCACTGCACCATCGACGAGTTGCGAGAGGGCACGCCGTTCGACCTCGACCCCGTGCAACGTCTCCTCGAGCTCCGAGGCTGAGGACATGAACACCATCGTCGTCGTGTGCATCGTTCTGGTTCTCGTCGGCGCCCTCGTGGCGCTGCGCTGGGGGCACCTTGGGCTCGTCGCCCCATGGACGCTCGGCCCTGACGGTGGTGCCGACCCGGACCGGGGCGACCGCGTCCTCCGGGCATTGTGGGTAGCCAACGTCCATCTCAGCGCGGCCTTCGGTACCGGAGTGCTGGTCATCGGGCCTGGTGGCCGCCTCGTGATGCGTCTGCTTGCTGTCACCGCCGGCGACGCCGCCCAGGGACGGATCACGGAGGCCGATCAGATCGTCGGGAAAACCACCCTCGAGGGCACGATCGGATTGATGATCTTCGTCGGTCTCTTCGGCGGGGTGGTGGTGGCGGCGTTCTTCGCCGCCCTGCGAAAGTGGCTGCCGGCCGGGCGCGCCGGCGCGCTGGCCCTCACGCTCATCTCCGCCGTGGCCTTGGCCACGAGAACGGATCCCCTTCGTCCGTCCAACCCTGACTTCCGCCTCGTCGGCCCGGGATGGTTGGCGGTGACGACGTTCCTGGCCCTCGGCCTCCTGGCATTTCTGACCTTCACCGCCATCGCCGGCCGGGTCAGTCGGTCGCTGCGGCTCCCCGAGCGAAGTGTTCGCGGACTCATCGTCTACCTGCCGCTGGTGTTGCTGGCGCCGTTGGCCCTCGGCTCGGCGCTGCTGTTCGCTGTCTCCGCCGTCGCCGTCGGACTGTTGTCGAATGCACGCTTCCGTGCATGGTGGGCCGCCCAGTGCTGATCGCCGGCCGGGCCTTGATCGCCGGAGGAACGCTCGCCGGACTGCCCAAGTTCATCGGAGACATCGCCCGGATCATCTGACTTCGCGCATCTACGTGGTGGTCCGCACCACCGAACGTTCGCTCCGGACGATGCGCGCTGCGATCGCGATCGCGATCCCGCTCCAGGCCCCGGTCGCCGTGACCGCGAGCGCCAGATAGGCCGGTTGCAGGGCGCCGATGGCCACGTCCCGGATGCACAGGAGAACCCCGAAGAAGGGCAGCACGAGTAGGCCAGGTTGGGTGACGATCCCACTGCGGAACTGCAGGAACGACCCCATGAGAAAGATGGGAAGGGTCACGATCTGCAACACGGAACCGAGTTCGGCGCTGGTCCGACTGGCCGTGCCGATGGCCGTCCCCAAGGCGATGAGCAGGGTCAACAGCACGGCCCCGATCACGACCACCAAGGCCACCTCCGGGAGCGGAAGGCTGACCGAGCCCCCGGCCGCGCCGACGGGAATGGCGTGGCGAAGTGACAGTGGCAGGCCGACGGCGAGGAGGCTGATCGTGCCGATGGTCCACGACGAGACGGCCTTTCCGAGGAGAAGCTCCGTTCTCGAATACGGAAGAACGAGGAGGGGCTCGAACACCCGCTGGTCTTTGGAGCCGCTGATGCGTTGGGCGGAGACGCCGACGGTTCCGGCCGCAGGAAGCAGGACGAGGAGCGGCAGCAGCGCGGCCAGACTCAGTCGTCGACCTCTCGGTGTGTCCGACAGATCGAGTTGTTCGACGAGGAGCGGGCGGGCGGTCACCGGCGACAAACCCCGTGCCGCCAGTCGCTGGTCAGTGATGCGAAGTCCCTGTTCGTCGATCGACGTGGCCAGCGCGCCGAAGGCGGCGCGAGAGCGTGACCGGCTCGAAAGTACGAACGCCTGACCCTCGACGGGCTCTGCCGCGGCCAGTTGCTCGGACGCGTCGCCGGCAAGGAAAAGGCCGACGTCGGCTCGCCCGTCGACGACGTCCTTGCGAGCGTTGGTCGAAGCCAGCGCTCGAAGCCGCGGGGGCAGGTGCAGGGCCTCGATGGCGACCGATGCGGATGTATTCCCGCCCACCTGCACGGCCAGGCGGAACGTCACCTTTGCCTGGCTCGCTTGTTCGCGATCGGCCAAGACGCCGGGGAGGAGCAAGAGAAACGACACCGTGACGAAGGGAATGAGTAACAGCCCGGACCACACGCCGCGTTGTCGACGGAGGTCGAGAAGGTCGTGTCTCGCGACCGCCAGAATCGGGCGAACCCTCATCGTGAAGCCGAGCGCAAGACGGAACCCTCCGCATCGACCAGTGCAACGGCCCGTCGGAGAAGCAGGAGGCTGCCGCCGGCGGTGCCCGCCAGCGCGAGCAAGGTCGGACCGAATTCGAACCCTCGGGCCACGGCGTCACGCACGAGCAGCATCGGTCCGAGCACCGGCACGAGTAGCAGCGGACCCTCGGCGGCAACGTCGATCAAGAAGGGGGTCGCAGAAACCAGCCCGAACACCGTGACCTGGGCGATGGTGACGAGGACCGATCCCTCGCCGCCCGAGTGAGCCCGGGCGCCGGCATAGAGACCGATGGCGGTGAACAGCAGTCCGAAGAGGCCGATGCCGAGGACAAGTGCACCCGCGACCTCGAAGGGACCCACGATGCTCTGGCTGATGGCGGCGACGGCAAGCGAAAGCCCGACGACGAGGGGGACGAAGAGCAACCCTGCGGCCACCAATCCGGCGGCCATCGTTGCTCCGCCGATGCCGAGGAGGATGTCGAGACGGCGGAAGGGCAACAACAGCAGCGGCTCGAGCACCCGCCGATCCTTCGCACCCGCCAGGCGCTCCTCGGCGGAAGCCATCAATCCGAAGAGCTGAATGACCAAGAGCGCAGGGAGCGCCTGCGCCAGACCGAATCTCGTTCCCTCCCCAGAGGCGCTGGCCAGATCGACGGTGTGCAATGCAAACGGGGTCGCCAGCGTCGCCGGGAGATCGTTGGCCGCGAGGGCCTCGGAGGCCTGTCGGGCCCGGAGTTCGGCCAGTCGGCGGGTGAGCGCTTCTCCGCCGAATCGCGAGCCATCGTCGAGCGGAAGGCTCAGCACTCGCAGCGTCACGGGTTCACCCGAGCGCGAACGTTGCCTGGCGTCGGCCGGCACGACGACGGCCGCGTCCACGGTCTCACTCACCACCGCGCGTGCGGCATCGTCGGTCGGCCTGAGTTCGAAGGGGTCGGATCGAAGCGCTTCCCTGAGGCCTTTGACGGCGTCGACGTCACCAGCGACGGCAACGGTGAAGTGCTGATCACGCTCCCGAGCTGCGGCCGATCTGAACAACAGGACCGGCACCGAGAGGAGAAGGATGATCAGGAACGGCTGGAGGAAGAGCCGCCGCCACACGCGGCGCTGCCGGCGGTAGTCGAGAAGTTCGCGGGCGGCCACCAGCCGGATGTGGCGGACGTTCACCGTTGGTCCGGCAGCTCGCGATCGCTGGCGAGTCCGGCGGAGTCCGGCGACATTGCCGTGTTGGCCACAAGGCCGAGGAAGGCCTCGCGAAATGTCGATGCACCGGCGCGCTCGACGATTTCGGCGGGGGAGCCCTCGGCGACCGTCCGTCCCGCAACGATGCCCACGACGCGGTCGCAAAGTCGCTCGGCCTCGTCGAGCACGTGCGTCGAGAGGAAGACCGTCTTGTCCCCGACAATGTCTTTGCGCTGCAGCAATTCCTGCATCCCGGCCTGAGCGACGATGTCGAGGTTGGCGGTGGGTTCGTCGAGCAGGAGCACCGCCGGGTCGTGTACGAGCGCACGCGCCAGGGCCGCCTTCTGCCGATTGCCTTTCGAAAGTGTGCCGGCCCGCTTGTCGATGCCATCGCCGAGTCCGAGCAACTCCACGAGCAGGGTGATCCGCGCCGCGATCGTCGCTGTCGGCAGGTCGTAGGCACGGGCACTGAAGTCGAGTTGCTCGCGCACTGTCAGTCGATCGAGCAGGCTGGGTTCTTCCGTCACCAGACCGATCACGCGGCGCACGTCGATGCTCTGGCGCACGACGTCGAATCCGGCGATGCGCACCGTCCCCTCGGTGGGCCGGAGCAGGGTCGAGAGGACGCGCATGGTCGTCGTCTTTCCGGCGCCGTTGGGTCCGAGGAAGCCGGTGATCGACCCAGCGGGGGCGACGAAGCTCAGCCCGTCGAGCACCCGCGTGTCACCCAGGCGGCGGACCAGTCCTGCGACTTCGATCAACGGCCGAACCTCCCAGTGAGTGAGCCTTCGGCGATGGTGTGGGAGTCGATCAGGGCGGCGGCCGCAGCGGCCGGCTTCGAAGCGATGTCCCCGACGACGGACCGGTCGAGCGCGTGCACCGTGAAGTCGTAGGTGTGCTCCTCTCCGTTCGGAGGGCACATGCCGATGTAGGTCGGATTCTGGGAGCTTCCCTTCACTTGCACTGCGCCCTCGGGGACCGCCCCTTCGCCGAAGGCCCGCTCGCTCGCTCGCACGCCGACGACGATCCAGTGGAAGAACGTGCCTCGGGGTGCGTCTGGGTCGGAGACGACGACGGCCAACTCCGCCGCATCCTTCGGGACGCCCCTCCATGCCAGGGGCGGGGAGATGTTCTCGTCCTCGCAGGAGTATCGGGCGGGTATGCGGCCGCCGCCGGCGAATGCAGCGCTGGTGACCGTGATCGCATCACCCGCATCGCCATCGCTGCACGCTCCGGCAACGAGGCCGATCGCCATGAGGAGGAGGAGCGGCTTGGCCCTCACTCCGCCACGGGCGCGCCGAAGAGCAGGAAGTAACCGTTCGGGTCGACGATGGCGATTTCCCGCATGCCGTGGGGCATCGTCTTCGGCCCGAACTCCAGCGCCACCTTGCCGCCGAGGTCGATGGCCAGCCGGTCGACGTCGTCGACGTCGAAGTAGAGGGATCCGGTCATCACCGGTTGTGCGGGATGGTCGTGTTCGTTGTCGCCACCATCGCCGGCATCGTGGGTGTGGCGGGCGGTGAACATGATCCGCGTGTCCTCGCGCACGAGGCTGGCCCACACTGCGTCTCCGGGTGCCTCCTCGATGCTGTCGACGCAGGTGAACCCGAGCACATCGGTGTAGAAGGCGACGGTCTCGCCGACGTCGATGGCTTCGAGCATCGGGCGGAGCCGGTCGAATCGAGTCACGGCCACGAGGTTATGCGGGCGACGCCACGGTCATCACGACCTCGACGAGAAGGACGAGTGCCACCAATCCGACGATGGATGCGTTGTAGGCGAGGTGGGCGCGGGTGCTCTCGAGCAGGGCCTCTCGCCGGCTCTGGGTGCTCCGGAATCGGCGGAGATAAGCCAGCGTGAAATAGGCGCCGCCGAGGGAGAGCGCCAGCGCCACGCCGATGGGAATGCCGACGATGGCGTGGACGAGGCCGAAGAGCAACGCCTTGGCGATGCGCTTCGGTGTCGACCACAGCTCGGCATCGAGGCGAAACGCGAACTCCTCCCGCTCGACCAACAGGGGGAGCGCCGGCACCAGCAGGATGATGAACACGATCGGCACGATGAGTTCGAAGGGGGTGCCGGCGGTCCGATCGGTGACTCCGAACGCCGGGTTGCCCTGGCCACCGATGGCCGTCCACCAGCCGAAGTCGAGGGGCGGGATCGAGGTCAGGCCGATCGCTGCTCCGACGACAAGGGCGAGTACGAGCGGCACCGGAAGGAAATGGCGGAGGCGCAATCCGCGAACGACCGTGACCGCCTGGGCACGTGCGCCCCCCATCAGCGAACGCCGGAACGAGACGAACAGGCGCGACCCGAAGAACCCGAGCACGGCGATGGTCACGAGGTCGAGCGCAGTCATGGCGGAGTGGTGGGCATCCCGGTGCGACAGACTGCCGTATGGACGCGTACCAGGCCATCATCACCAAACGCGACACCCGCCAGTATCTTCCCGACGCCGTCGGTTCCGAGGCCCTCGAGCGGGTGCTGCGTGCCGGTCGCATGGCCGGCAGTGCGAAGAACGCGCAGGTCACGAGGATCGTGGTCGTCACGGAGGAAAGGCGGCGCCGGCAGCTCGCCGAGTCGGGTGACTTCACCTCCTGGATACACGTCGCTCCCGTCATCCTGGTGCTCGTGGCCCCGGTCGACGGAGGTCGCCTCTTCGACCTCGGGCGGATGGCCCAGAACCTGATGCTGGCGGCCCACGAACTGGGCCTGGCCACGTGCCCGGTCACCTTCCACCACCAGGATCGGCTCCGTGCGGCTCTCGACCTGCCAACCGACCTCGAGGGGCCGATGGGCATCACCCTCGGACATCCGGAAGCGCTCGATCCCAACCGCCCGACGGCCCCGAGAATCCCGCTCGCCGATCTCGTGCATCGGGAGGCCTGGCATGCCTGAAGCCGAGGCGGTCTCGGCCGACGGCGGCGGCCGGTACTCGGTGGCGTTCCCGAAACGGTGGTGGTACCCGGCGTGTCCGTCGCGCGACCTCCGAGGCAAGCCCCTGGCCATCACGTTGATGGACGCACCGGTCGTGCTCTACCGCGACGCCTCGGGAGCGGCCCGGGCACTCGTCGACCGCTGCCCGCACCGCAACGTCCCCTTGTCGGCCGGCCGGGTCCATCCGACGGGAACCCTGGAATGCGGCTACCACGGGTGGCGGTTCGATGGCGGCGGCACCTGCGTGGCCGTCCCCGGGCTCCTGGGTGAGGACGCAGCTGCGTCGCGCACGCGCAACGTCGATGCCTACGCAACGAGCGAACGCGACGGCTTCGTCTGGATCTGGGGGGAACGGGGGAGCGAGCCCTCCGGGGTCCCGTTCGGCCTGCCGCACTTCGACGCTGCTCCTTCGAAGATCGGCGAGGTGGTCTTTTCGTACGACCTCGACTGCACCATGCACGCCGCCCTCGAGAACGCCCTCGACGTTCCTCATACCGCCTTCCTCCACGGTGGGATCTTCCGCGGCGGCGAGCAGCACGACATCACCGCCGTCCGTCGGGATCTCCCTGGCGGCGTGGAGGTGGAGTACCTCGGCGAACCAGTCGCCTTCGGCCCGATCACGTCCCTTCCCGGCGGAGCCAAGACGTTCGATCACTGGGATCGGTTCTTCCTACCCTGCGTCGCCCAGGTCGAGTATCGCGTCGCGCCCTGGGTGCGGATCGTCAACACGATCCTGCACCTGCCCCTCTCTCCATTCCGCACGCGTGCCTGGTTCGTCGTGCGCTTCTCCTCCCCGCTGCCCGCACGGGCTCTACGGCCGATCGTGCTCGCTCGGGGTCGAGGCATCCTCAAGCAGGACGCCGACTTCCTCGCTCTCCAGACCGAGAACGCCCGGCGCTTCGGAGGTGAGCGCTACACCTCCACCGAGCTCGACCTCCTCGGAAGCGGGATCTGGCGGTTGCTCCGCCAAGCCGAGCGAGCCGAGCGCCGGGAACCGAGTGCCGAGGCCGATCCGGAAGCGCCCGCAGAGGTGGAACGCATCACGTTCCGCGCGTGACCAGACGTCGCCGCCGTGAAGGTCAGCCGCCCATGACCGACTGCTCGGCCAGGGCGATCGGCAACATGCCCGACCCGGCGATCGTGTCGTTGAATTCGCGCAGCGACCCGAGGCCGGCGGCGAAGTAGCGGTCGCGGATGCGGTCGATTTCGAGGGCGCCGGTCAGGTACGACGCCGCCTGCGTGGGCCAGGAGCAATAGCGCCCGACTTCGGCCCGGGCCGTGGGTTCGGAGAGCGATGCCTTCGTCGACATGAACGTCACTGCCTCCTCGAAGCTCATGTCGCCGATGTGCAACGAGGTGTCGACGACGATCCGGGCCGCCCGGAAGATCCGGGCATCGAGCTGGCACAGTTCGTGGCGCGGGTCGGTGAAGAATCCCTGCTCGCGCATCAGCTTCTCGGCATAGAGGCCCCACCCTTCGGTGAAGTAGGAGGTGCCGAGCACCTTGCGGATTGGCCGCGGGTGGTGCTGGACCGTGACGAGGTGCCAGTGGTGACCGGGGTAGGCCTCGTGCACGGAAACCGCCGGGATCGAGTGGTGGCTGTTGGTCTCGAGACGCTTCTGCACTTCGACCGCGGGCGTGCCGTCAGGTGGGAACGGAACGAAGAAGGTGCCCGTCATCGACGGTCGGAAGGCTGGGGGTGCGCTGTAGGAGGCCACGGCGAGCACGGGCCGCTGAAACGGGGGCGAAGGCAGAACACGACACTCCTCGCCCTCGGGCATGGTGACGATGCCGGTCTCGTGCAAGAACCGCCGGGCCTTCTCGGTCCAGTCCGCATACGCCTCTCGCATCGCTTCGGGCGAAGCGGGATGATCTTGGTTGAGCTCCTTCACCAGCGCCTGCCAATCGCCAGTGCCGTTGATGCGCTCGGTCAGCTCCGACATCTCGGTGCTGAGGTCGTCGTAGGCAGCGCGACCACGATCGCGCATGGCCGCAGCCCCGTAGCCCAGGAGCTCCTTGTCGGTGAGCAACGCGCTGTACCGAGCCTCGCCGAGAGCCCACTCTCCTTGGGCAGCGTCGCCGAGTTCTTCCAGATGGACGAGGAAACCCTCGAGGGCCGAGGCGGCAACTTCACCTGCTTCGGCCAAGTCCTTGCGGAGGGGCCCGTCGGTGACCTCGGCGGGCACGAGCGTGCGGGCGTACACAATGCCGGCGCGACACGTTCCCTTGGCTCGGTCGATGAACAACGGACTCGCCAGCTCGGGATCGAGGTTCTGGCGGGCGGCAGCCAGGACGTCGGGAACGGCGCGCAGACGGGCAGCTGCCGACGCCGCCAGCTCGGGCTCGGGGTGCACGCGATTGAGAAAGAGGCTGAACACCCCTGACAGACAGGGGCCGAGATAGGTCGCAGGGTCGCGCTTCCACACGGCCCAGTCGCGCAGGATCTGGCGGCCGCGAAGCGTCGAACAGACGAGATCGCGATCGATGCGCTCGTCGAGGCTGAGTTCGTCGTCGGGAAGGGCGCGGAAACGCCTCATCCAGCCATCCTCGGCCGCCTCCCGGCGGGCGACGTCGGCGGCCGTGAACTCGCCGAGGCGATCGTCGTGCCCGTCGATGCCGAGCCGTGTCGCCATCGTCGGGTTCTCCGCCACCTCCTCTGCGAGAAAGGTGTCGATCAGATCGTCGAGGTGGGTCCCGGCCATGGCTCGGACGCTAACGGGCGAGTGTCAAACGGCGAGGGTCGCCGCCACCGCTTCGTCGGTGAAACAGTCGGCGGCCGACCGCTCGGGGCCGGCGAGCCCGATGATGATCTGGCCGAGGATCGCCGGATTCGATCCGAGGGCCGCGAACCAACGCCCCCGACGTTCGCGACCTTCGTCGGTGAAGGTGCACCGCATCTTCGTCGCGATGCGCGCGGCGATGGCGAGGCGACGCATGCGTTCCTTCCGCTCGGTCGCATAGGCAGCGAACGCACCGGTCGACCAGTCGGACGACGCCGTGACGACGTCGGCAACCGTGCGGGCGTCGCGAAAAGCGACCGACAAGCCCTGGCCGATGACGGGATCGTTCCATCCGGCGGCGTCGCCGACGAGGACGGCGCCCGGCACCATCGGATCGCTCGTCGTCCAGGCGTCGGTCATCGGCGCACCCCCCGCAGGGCCTGCAGCCTCGCCGTGGGCGAGGGCGGCAGCCTCGGGAAACGATTCCAACTCACCGAACGACTCGACGAAGTGGGCCAGCCGCTTCGGACCGGTGAAGTCGCTCTGCCGGGCGATGTCGACCATCTGATAGAGGCGGGTGAGGCCGTCCTGGCGAGGAAAGGCGAGGAAGTGGGTCTGACCCTCTGTGCCCAGCGCGACCTTCCCCGTGAACGACGAATCCGACCGTACGAGGAGCCCGGCCCCGAACACGACCGCCGGCCGCTCCTCCAGCGGAATGCCGGCCTGGCGCCTCACGGCCGAATGCCGGCCGTCAGCGCCGATCACCAGCTTCGGGGAGACCTCGACCATGTCCGACCCGTCGCGGTAGCGAACGGTCGGGGAGTCGCCGAAGGAGATGGCGACATCGCGCACGCCGCGAACGACGGTGGCGCCGTCGGTTGCCGCCTTGCGGGCCAGCGCCTCGGAAGCCTCAGGATGGCCGACGTTGAGCTGGCCCGGTGAGCCGGGACACATCATGGCGATCGGACGAGCCTTGGCCTCGGCGGCGCTCGATGGTTGCAACTCGTCGTAGGGAATCATGGTGGTGGCGAAGGCGCCGCCGGCATCGACAAGCGCCGAGGTCAGATCCATGCGATCGGTCTCGAGCGTTCCCCACGGCATGATCGTCTCGCCCCGCACCTTGTCTCGGTACTCGACTTGCTGCTCGAGCACGAGGACGCGCTTCCCCGCTCGCGCCAACGCGCTGGCCACGGACGACCCGGCGATGCCTCCACCCACCACGACGATTTCGTAGTCATGATCTGCATCTGGCATCTGGATCTGGCTCCGCCCTGCCGAGGGATGCTCGGCTCCATCAGCGAGGGTAGGCGACAGCGGGGTTAGCCTCCGCTCCTGGTGCCACCAACTCCTGATCGAGCCTCTTGCGACTTCGTCTCCGCTCCGCTGCACGCTTCCGTGCGATCCTCGGGCCGGACGCCGCCGGCGTCCGCCAGAGCCTCGTCGCGCTCGGACTGAACAGCAGCACCAGCCTGGTCGCCGGGGCATTCCTGGGCTCGATCACCGGCACCTTCGATCGCTATCCCGGCCTGTTGGTGTTGGTCCCTGCAGCCATCGGGTTGCGCGGCAACATCTTCGGGTCGTTCGGCAACCGGATCAGCACGACGATCCACTCAGGGACCTTCCGGCTCTCGACCCGGCGCGACACGGTGCTCGGCCAGAACGTCTTGGCCGCCTCGATCCTCACCCTCGGCATGTCGGTGGTGTTGGCGCTGCTGGCCAAGGTCATCGCCGTCGGGCTCGGTCTGGCCGACACCATCCCACTGGCCGACTTGGCCGTCGTGTCGATCGTCGGCGGTGCCCTCGGGTCGGTCGTGGTCATGGCGGCGACGCTCGGCCTCGCCGCCGGCGCCGTCCGCTACGGGTGGGACCTCGACAACGTGACCGCCCCTTTGGTGTCGACCCTGGGCGACGTACTGACGCTGCCGGCGCTGTATGCCGGCACCTTTCTTCTCGGCATCGCTCTCTTCACGACCTCACTCGGCGCCGTGCTGGTGACGCTGTGCCTCGTCGCCACCGTGTGGGGGTTGCGCTCGAAGCTCGACCTCCTTCCCCGGATCCTGCGCGAGTCGCTGCCGATCCTCGCCGTTGCCGGTGGCGTCAGCGCCATGGCCGGAATCCTGTTGGAGAAGCGATTCGGCTCGTTCTCCGCCTTCCCGGCGTTGTTCGTGCTGGTGCCGGCGCAACTCAGCTCCTCGGGCGCGCTCGGGGGCATCCTCACCGGGCGCCTGTCGAGCAAGGTGCACCTGGGTGTCGTCATCCCGCAGTCGATTCCCGGCCGCCAGGCGCGCGGAGACATGTTGTTCGCCTATCTGCTCGCCCTCCCCGTCTTCGCCTTCAACGGGGCCGGCGCCCATTACGTCGGCCGGGCCCTCGGCCAGGCCAGCCCCGGGCTCCTCCGGATGATGGCGGCGTCGATTCTGGGCGGCATGGTGGCGATGCTGTTCGTTGTCGCCCTCGGGTACTACGGGACGATCCTCGCCGTGCGGGGCGGCGTCGACCCCGACACCTACGGCATCCCGGTGGTGAGCTCGTCGGTCGACTTCATCGGCGCCTTCACCCTCATTCTCGCCATTGTCTTGTTAGGTGTGGGATGAGGGGAGGGTCGATACGATGAGAGGCGAAGCCCGGATGGAAGATCGCCCCCGAAACCTCAAGGCCATGCTGGCGGCGGCCAAGGACGCCTCCGAGCTCATGGTCGATCTGGCGTACGCCTCGCTCTACTTCGGCGACCACGACATGGCCGAAGAGGTGACCGGGCTCGAAGAGGATCTGTCGGGGCTCGTGCACGACATGCGAGCGATCTGCGTGGTCGCCGCCCGATCACCTCGTGACGCCGACGCCATGGCCTCGGTGTTGCAGGTCATCGGCGCCATCGAGCGCATGGGCAATGCCGCCGTCGACATCAGCCGCATCGTCACCCGCCGGCTCGGCATTCCCCGGGCGCTGGTCGCCGACCTGTCGGCCGCCGAAGAGGTCTCGCACCGCGTCGCCGTCCGTGAGGGTTCGCACATCGCCCACCGGCCGCTCTCGGCCCTCGAGCTCCCGACGCGCGCAGGTATGCGTGTCGTCGCCATCCGCCGCGGACGCAACTGGAACACCGACGGCGACGAGGTGCTCGTTCCCGGTGACGTCCTCTTCCTCCAGGGCGCCCGCGAGGGCATCAACGTGCTGCGGGCGCTCACCAACGCGCCGGAGTGGGATCCGCCCGCGCCCGACCCCGAAGCCACGGTCACCGAGCTCGACCGGGCCATCGACATCCTCGTGGAGATGAAGAACATCTCCGAGGTCGCGGTTGGTTTGGCCTACTCGGCCCTCGTGCTGCGCGACCGCGGCCTGGCCAGCGAGGTCAACCACCTCGAG
>JBKJLN010000324.1:0-5098 GCA_046596935.1 Acidimicrobiales bacterium | reverse complement strand
GTTGCAGCTACGGCGCCCACTTCATCGACGCCGACGACATCGCCAATGTCGAGGCCGCCGCCCAGAAGTTGACGGCGAAACACTGGCAGTTCATCGAGAAGGGCCGGACGAAGTCCGGCAAGCTCAAGATCACCAAGACGAACGACGAGGGCGAGACCCTCACCCGCCTCGTCGATGGTGCTTGCATCTTCCTCAACCGGCCCGGGTTCGCCAACGGCCCTGGTTGTGCGTTGCACCAGGTCGCCGTCGAACGCGGCGAACGTCCCCTCGATCTCAAGCCAACCGTCTGCTGGCAGTTGCCGCTTCGGCGCGAGGACGCCGAGGACGGCGACGGGCATGTCACGTCGCGGATCATCCAATGGGACCGCAAGCATTGGGGCGATGGCGGCGCCGAGTTCCACTGGTGGTGTACCGAGGCCCCCGACGCCTTCGTCGACGGATCCGCCGTCTACCAGACGATGCGAGACGAACTGATCGAACTCGTCGGCAAGGTGGCGTACGACCTGTTGACCACCTACGTCGAGAGCCGTCCTAGCGAGAGCTACACACCCCACCCGGCGACGCGAGTTTCACTCTCGACCAAGCCTCGCTGACTGGGGACGGTCGACCTCTCGGCCTCGCGTCCACGCTCGATCACATCGCCGATCGCCGCCACCGTGACCTCGGAGAACGCCTTGGCGTGCACGAGGCAAGAGTCATGGTCGCCAGCGAGCTCCCAGGTCGTCGCCCCCGGGATGGCGGCGGCCAGACGACGCTGCTTTCTGGGCTTGACGAGACGGTCCTTGGTGGTGACGACGACCGCCGTCGGAACTTTTACTCCGCCGATGAACGGGCGGGCGTCGTACCCGCCGAGGGCGCGCCCGGCGTCGGCCAATGCCGTGGGGTCACCGCGACGGATTTCCGCCTTCAACCAGCCGAGAACGGGCTCGAGATCGGGGGAGTCCTCGACGGCGCTGCGCATCACTCGCTCGAGCAAACCCTTCGGACGACCCAAACGCAACCCGAACTCCAGACCGCCCATGAACTTCATGACAAAGCGCTCGCGCCGAGTGGCCCGCCACTCCAGCGCCGTCGCCTCGAAGACCAATCCCGCGACGAGGTCCGGGTGGCGCTGCCAGAGCAGCGCCGCGATCGGTCCGCCCATCGAGTAGCCGACGACGATCGCAGGGCCGGTGCCGAGCGTGCGCAGGAGGGCAGCCGCATCGTCGGCTGCATCCTCGAGGGTGAACCGCTGCTCGGATCGCATCCCGCGTCCGTGACCGCGATGGTCGACGGCGAGGAGGCGCCCCTGGGCGGCCACGGCCTCGTAGGCGCGGAACCAGTTCAGATCGGCCGAGGCCGTCCATCCGTGGAGCAGGAGGATCGTGGGTTGTGAAGGCGAGCCGAGACGCTCGCGTACGAAGATCTCGCCGCGCCCGGGAAGCTCGACCACCCGGCCCGGCGGGAGACCGCCAGGCGGGACGGGAGCAAGCGGGTCGGCGGCATCCAGCCGTCGGGCAAAACGACGCACGCGGGACAGTTCGGTTCGCAGATCACCAGAAGGCACGGGGGTATGTGTACCCCCAAGGCACGACTCCTGTACCTGTGTCGTACGCCACACCACGGATCTTCAGGCGGAGCGGAACTTGCGAAGGCTCGGCCAGGCCTCGGGCCGCGTAGTGCGGAAGTCGTAGATGGAACCGCCGATGGCTCCGTTGTCGGCGGCCGCCCGGCCGAAGGCCTCGACGTCGTCAGGCCCCATGGCGCCCACGCCGCCGACGGGCGAGACGGCGGCCGAGGGGTTGCCGAGGTTCGCACGGAGGCGCTTGATGTTCTCGTCGGTATAGCGATAGGGGTCGCGGTACCCGGACGACTCCTTGCGGTCGGTCCAGTACCCCATCGTCTGCCAAACGTCGTACAGCGGTGCGATTTCGGCCCACGGAAAGCCGGGCCAGTAGTTCGGGTTCACCACCTCGAGCTGCACGGGCGGCATGACGATGGCGCCGAGAGCCCGGCCGGGAAGGGCCTCGCGAAGGCGCTTGCTCAGATCGACGAGGCGGGCGCTGCGTTCTGCGGGGTCGGGCACCTTCCTCGATTCCACATCGACGGCCAATCCGTCGACGTCGAGGTTGGCGCTGGCCACCAGCCGGTTGAGGTCGTTGGTGTTGTCCTCCATCGTCGGGAGGTACCACGCAACCACGCGAAGGCCCCGCTCGTGGGCCCGGGTGATGATCGGCACCAAGAGCTCGGGCTCGGAGATCAAGTCAGGAGTGTCGTGCTTGGCCGTCTGGATGAACAGGGTCTGCACGCCTTGCGCAGCCATCTCGTCGACCTGGTCGGGGCCCACGGTGGGCGTGGTGTTCTTGTAATGGCTCCAGTCGTAGACGTCGACCCAGGTGCCGAGCCCGTTGTAGGGGGGGATGTCACCGACGACGGAGCGGACGGTCGCCGTATTCGGGGCCCGCACGACCGCCCGGGGTGCGGACGAAGCGGACTTGGCGGCGACCGTCGGCGGCGTCGTCACCGAAGGAGGAGGCGGGAGCGACGGAGGGGTCACGGTGGTGGTCGGCGCCGGAACCGCCGTGGTCGTCGGCGCCTCCGTGGTCGGAATCGCCAGCGCTTCGGCGGTCGTCGTCGTCTCGGGCACGGTGTCGGCCACCACGACGGCCGCCTGGGGCCCGACCGGCCTCTGGACGCCGGTGCACGACGACAATGCGAGCGCGGCGGCACCGACCAGCCAGAACGGCCGACGCGTCATTCGAGCGACTCTCGTGATCTTCAGGCGGCGATTCCTCGGTTACGAGGCGTCGACGCCCTCCTCTTCGTCTTCATCCTCGGTGGCCAGGCACCAAGAAGCGTGCTCGGCCTCGGGGGCCGCGGCACACTCGGGGCAGGGTTCGAGCGAGGGCTCTGGCGTCTGCCGCTTCTGGGCACGCGCTTCTTCGAAGCGCCGATGACGTCCCTTTTTCACGACTGTGGCTCCCCGACTCGTAAGGATCTGCACCGGCTGGAACGGGTTCGGAGTGTACTGCTTACGCCGCACTACCCTCGCGACCCATGGCGCCCGAGACTCCAGAACAGCCTCCTGCGACCGCCACGAGCACGGCGGGATCGAAGGCCGGCGACAGCCTCGACGTCGACGCCATGATCGAGCGCTTCCGCGCACGCGCTCGAGCGGTCCGGAGTCGGGGCATGCCGCCGATCGAAGGCGCCGAGCGCAAACGCTTCGTCGAACAGATGCAGCTCGACTACATGGATTACGCCATGCTCGGGGACGCCGAGGCGACTCTCGAGGATGGCGTGCTCACCCTCCGCGTCGACCTTCGACCGTCGACCTGACGCTCAGGCCTCGACGGGTGCCGGAGCCACTGCCTCGGGAACTGGAACATCGATGCTGAGTTCGTCCCCCGACCTGGCCTCGAGGACCAGGTCTCCCCGTCCGGGACGGAAGGCCAGGGCCGCCCGACCCTCGACGAGCTGACGGATCCGGTCACCTACGAGCCCGGCCCGCCATCCGGAGGCGAGGCGGGCGGTCTCGTCGTTGCGCAACAAGGCCAACAGATCGGATCGAGTGGCGAGCACCGAAGCGTCGATCCGGAGTTCTTGCGCGAGCTGTCCCACCCAGGCCGACACCAGCGTCACGGCCGGACGCAACGACCGATCGAGCTCGTCGCTCGGTGGCATGCGGATGTCGGACCGGTCGAGGGAACGGCCGACGGCAACCGCTTCGAGGATGGCCGGCCCGGCATCGCCCTTGAGGTAGCGACCGTCGAGGCCGCGAATGTCGCGCAATTCGGCCATCGTCGACGGCGATCGGTGGGCGACGCCGAGCAGCGCCAGGTCGGCCAGCACCGAGCGAGGTGGTTTGTCGACCACCGATGCCCGCCGCTCGCGCCACGCGCCGACGGCTTGGGCGACGCCACGCGATGGGCCTCGGAGGGACCGGCTGTCCTTGATGCGCCACCAGGCGGTGTCCGGGTCTTGCGGGGTGTGGGGCCGCACCCGAAGCACCTCACACTCCTGCTCGGCCCAGTCGGTCCGGCTGCAGTCGTCGAGTCTCCGAAGCAGATCGGCATGGAGATCGAGGAGGTGGGCGACGTCGGCGGCGGCATAGGCCGTCTGGCCGGCGGTCAGTGGACGCTGCAGCCAGTCGGTGAGGCGGTCGCCCTTGGTGAGGTGTTGCCCGAGGAGGCGTTCGACGAGGGAGGTGAGCGAGGGCGACGAGAACCCCAGGAATCCAGCGGCGATCTGGGTGTCGAAGAGCCTCGAGGGGACGACACCGCAGGCACGCTCGAGGACTTCGAGGTCCTGATCGGCGGCGTGGACGACCGCCAGGCCCGGTCCCTCCAGGAGCTCCCGAAGCGGATGCAAATCAACGGCGAGCGGGTCGACCAACGCAATGCCGGCCGACCACCCGATCTGCACGAGCGCCAATTGGGGCCAGTACGAGCGCTCGCGGTGGAACTCCGTGTCGACGGCGTAGGCCGGCTCATCGACGAGCTCGCCGATGAGTTGTTCGAGCGCCGTCGTGTCCCCGACCCAACGAGTTGGCACGGGTGCGCTCGACCCGTTCGACTCGCTCACCCCTTCACGTAGCCGGCGTCGTCCCCGCTCGCCTCTGTTCCGAGGGCCTCGGTGGTCTGCTCGGCGTTCATCGCGTGGAAGGTGGCCTTGGATCGGGCGCAGGCTCGGCCGCGCTCGTCACTCACGGTCGCCCCGACCTCGATGTCAGCGCCCTCGTTCGACGAGATCGTGGCCTCTACCCGGTACGTGCGCCCCACTTTGATTGGCCACAGGAACTCGGTCGACGTCCGCGCCGTCAGCGCAAATGCCTTGGCGACGGCGATCGTCGCCCAGGCCATGGCCTCGTCGAGAACGGCGAGGGTGATGCCACCGTGCACGTACGACGGCGCTCCGGAAAAGCGGTCGTCGAGCGAGTAGTCGGCGTAGACGGTATTGGCTTCGTCGTCGTGGAAGAACGGGATGCCGAGGCCGGCTTCGTTCGAGGGCTCACAAACGAAGCACTTCGAGGCGAATCCCCAGCTGGAGTTGTCGAGTTGGTGCACAGCCACGCCGGGGAAGCTAGCGGTCAGACGGCGCCTCAGCGGTAGCGTTCCTG
>JBKJLN010000323.1:0-12937 GCA_046596935.1 Acidimicrobiales bacterium | reverse complement strand
CCCGTAGCCACCGAGGTTCTCGTCCTGGATGTAGATACGGGGCGCCGTGGTCTCCCAGGTGGTGTCACGAACGGCGCCGTAGGCCACGAACGCCAGGAACTTGTCGAGGTCGATGGTCGACTGGAGCAGTTTCTCGAGCTCCGCCGTATCGGCCGGGAGGATCAGCGGAATGCGCTGCGACCACGGAAGGTCCCACCGGGTCGACAACACGTCGATCGCCGATTCGGCCGTCCGCGACAGTGCCCTGGCCCGATCGGCCTGCGCCGGGTGGAAGATGGTGAGCAGGTGGTCGGTGGCCAAGACCTCGATCGGGGCGAAGTCCCACGGTCCCCGAGCCGTGTCGAGACCGAGCGCCGACAGGTCATCGTCGCCGCCGACGAACCAGCGACCATCGCGCTCGACGAACGTGAGCCACAGACTGTCGACGGCGTCGCGGTCGTCGAAGCCGCGCAGCCTCAGACGTTGGCGGGCCTCCGGGAGCTGTACCGGTGCGCCGCCGTACTTCGCCTCGAGCCCACGGCCCAGGTCGCCGGTGTCGTCGACGCGGGCCTCGAGCTCGTAGGACTCGATCGGCATCGACCGCAGGCCGTCGAAGAGGCGACCCTGGGCCGTCCGGAAGGCCGCCGGCGCCTTCGGATCGATCGTCGCCAGCCACCCGGGTCGGTCGCCCGTCCGGAGAGCGACCTCTCTTGCGTCGAGTACGGCCTGCACCGCGGGCAGGCCCGTCGCGGTTTGGGAAGCCTCAGAGCGCGATTGCGGACTGACGCTGCCCAAAGCGACGAGGCCGAAGGTGAGAGCTAGGGCGAGAGCCGCTCTCGCGACCACCCATCACCTTCCTGGCGATAGCGAATGCGGTCGTGGAGCCGGTCGTCCTGGTGTTGCCAGAACTCGATGGTCTCGGGCACGACCCGATAGCCGCCCCAGTGAGCCGGACGAGGGACCTCGGCGCCGTCGGCGAATCGGGCGATGGCGTCGGCCAGCTGTTCTTCGAGGACAGCACGGCTGGCGATGGGCCGGGACTGCGCCGAGGCCCACGCGCCGAGTTGCGAGCCCCGCGGACGACTCGACCAATAGGCATCGGACTCGGCGTTGCTCACGACCTCGACCGCTCCGGCGACGCGTACCGAGCGGGGTTCCCAGTGGAACACCAGCGCCGCCCGTGGGTTCTCGTCGAGTTCGCGCCCCTTGGCGGAGTGGCGATTGGTGTGGAAGACGAATCCCATGTCGCCGAGTCCTTTCACCAAGACGATGCGGGCGTTCGGAACACCGTCGGCCGAGGCCGTGGCCAGACAGGTGGAGTCGTCGCGGGGCGAGTGCTCCGCCTTCCACGACGCGAACTGGGCCATCGGATCGGGGTCGAGGTCGTCGGCGTCCACGTTGGTCAGAGCGAAACGCCGAGCAAGGCGGCGGCCTGCCCCACGGGATGGCCGGCGGCCACGGCGGCGTCGATGAGGGTCATGGCGGTGGGGGTGTCGAGGTCGTCGTCGATCGCCACACGCACACGGTCGAGGAGGTCTGCGTCCTGCGAACCGGAGGTGACGGAGCGCCACCGATCGAGACGCGCGGACGCCTCGGGCATGAGCGTGTCGTTCCACTCCCAGCCGGAGCGGTACTGGTGGGCCAGCACCGCCAGGCGGATGGCCGGCGGCTCCCAATCCTTGAGGAGATCGCTGACGAACACGAGGTTGCCGAGCGACTTCGACATCTTCGTGCCGTCGTAGCTCACCAACGGCGCATGCAACCAGTGACGCACGAACGGCTGGCCGGTGGCAGCTTCCGACTGGGCGGCCTCACACTCGTGGTGCGGATAGATCAGGTCGGTGGCGCCACCGTGCAGGTCGATCGTCGATGCGCCGAGCTCGCGCAACGCCAGCGCCGAGCACTCGATGTGCCACCCCGGTCGGCCCGGTCCCCACAACGATTCCCATGCGGGCTCGTCCGGCGCCGAGGGCTGCCACAGCACGAAGTCGAGCGGGTCGTCCTTGTTGGGATCGTCGGGGTTGCCGCCGTTCTCGGCCGCCAGGCGCAGCATCGTGTCGCGGTCGTGGTGCGAGATCGATCCGAAGCCGTCGAAGCTGGAGACGTCGAAATAGCCCGAGTCGCCGGCCTGGTAGGCGTGGACCGACTCGAGCACCATGCCGATGAAGCCGAGGATGTCGGGGATGGCCGACGTTGCCCGAGGCTCGGAATAGGCGGGGATCAGATCGAGGGCTTCCATGCACGAGTCGAAACGCGCCATCTCCTCGGCGGCGAGGTCGAGATAGAACACCCCGAGTTGACGGGCCTTTTCGAACAGAGGGTCGTCGATGTCGGTGATGTTGCGGACGCAGCGAGTCTCGTGTCCGAGGTCACGAAGCCGCCGCTGCAACACGTCATAGAGCAGATACGTGGCGGCGTGCCCCAGGTGGGCGGAGTCGTACGGCGTGATGCCGCAGGTGTACATCGTCACGATCTGGCCGGGCTCGAAATCGACGACCTCGCGTCGCGCCGTGCAGTACAACCGCATGCTCATCGCAACCGCGTGATCACGGCGCCTTGATGCCGGTGAACTTGATCGCCGCTCGGGTCTTGTAGCGAACGTTGAGTTGCAGCAGGACGGCGGTGATCGACTCGATCGGCGCCGCGTTCGAAAGCGACCCGGCGTTGAGCGCCCGGAGGTCAGGGATGAGTCCGACCAGCTCGGCGGTGGCGTCGTAGGCGTAGCGATGATCGCTACACACGAGGACGTCGGCCTCGATCGGATGGTCGAGCTCCGACAGGGCTTTCGCCGGCAAGTGTTGGAAGGCCGCCGACACCAACGCCCCTGGTGCCGCCGCCTGGACGTGTGCGGCTACCGATCCACGCGGTGGGATCAACGGCTCGAACTCCACGCCCACCTTCTCGAGGGCGTTGGCCATCGAGATGACGACCTTGCCGGTGATGCGGCCGCTGACCGAAGCGACGGTGACCGCGGCGGCGTTCCACGGCGTAGCGACGATGACGACTTCAGCAGAGGCGGCCCGCATGTTGTCGCCGGCCTCGAGAGCCAGGTTCTTGTCGGGCCACTTCTTCCGGAGTTCCTCACACACCTCGAGCGCACGCTCCTTGGTGCGCGATCCGATGACGACTTCGAGCCCTGCATCGGCCAAACGAGCAGCGAGACCGCTGCCGGCGGGACCGGTTCCTCCGAGGATGCCGACGTTCACGGCGCAGAGACTCGCGCAGCGGCGAGGTCACGCACCACTGCTTCGCCCAGACTGCGCGTCGCTCGGCGGTTCACTTCGGCGCCGGCGACGGCACCGGCCAGCAACGGGGCGAGGCTCGAGAGGTTGCGGCCGAGGCGCGAGACCAGCCGGCGGCGAACGAGCCGGATGAGCTCGTTACGGGTGCCCTTGCCCAGCGCGTCGGCCACACCCCCGGGCGTCGACACGGCGGACGCGGTGACGCCCCGGCGCTCGGCCCAGGCCTTCACCAGAATCACCGTTCGCTCGGTTCCGTTGCCCTGCACCGGGCGGCCGTAGACCTCGTGGAGTTCGCCGACGAGCTTCAACTCGATCACGGCGACGGCAACGGTCTCGACGACGAGTTCGAAGGGCATCGTGATCCAGGTCGGCGGGGCGAACTGTTCGGCGCTCATCACTGCGCCGGACGCCGCCCCGATGGTCGCCGATGAACGACTGGCCTTGCGGATCAGTTCACCGGCGAGCGCCGCCCCCGACAGACCGCCGTGGTCGGTCTGCAGGGTCTCGGCATCACGGATGGGGATGCGTGGAGCGACATCGAGAAGCAGACCCGCCATCCAATGTCCAGTGGCCACGGCGCGGGCCCCTGCTTGCTTGGCCGACGATGCCAGCTGACCGGCCAACCGCACCAGCAGATGCACATCGGCCCGACCCTCGGCCAGGTCGGCGACCTCGTCGTCGGTCACGACGTGAAACCGTTCCCGATCGTCGGCGTCGGACGGATGGCTCACGAGGTCAACAACTTGTCGAGATGTTCGACGAGCTTCTTCTCACCGAGTTCGCCGAAGACTCGCTCCGCCTTACCGCTGGCGTCGATGAAGATCCACGTCGGCTGGCCCACGACACCCAGCTTCCCGCGTAGCTCGCCGGACTCGTCGGCCACTTGGGGGAAGGACGTGAGCCCGTGCTCGTCGACGAAGGCCTCGAGGCGACTCAAGTCATCTCGACTACCCATGCCGATGATCGCCACTTTGCCTTCGTACCGTTGCGCCACCTGCGCAACCACCGGAGCTTCCCGGCCGCAGCTGCTTCACCACGGCGCCCAGAACCACAGGAGTGTCGGGCGACCCTGGAAGGTGGATGCGTCGACTTGGCCACCGCCGATGGCCGGGGCCTTGAAGGTGAGCAGCATCGATGCGCCGGCGACCGCTTCGACATCGCTGCGGGTCGACGGTGGTGCCGAAGGCTCCTGTGTCACCTGTGTCGACGTCGATCCCTCGGGTGCCGCGACGCCAGATGGCGGTGTCGCCTCGGCGCCGCAACTTGCAAAGAGGAAGGTGGCCGAGGCGAGGAGAGGAACAGCGCGGCGCCACGAGGTCACTCGGTCAGGCTACCGGCGGTCGCGGGCCTTCGAGGTAGCGGGGGTTGGCGACGTCGAGTTTGGCCCGCACGGTCTCCTCCACGAAGCGGCGCACCTCGTCGAGACGCTCGTCGAGCGCCCCTGATCGAATCGCCTCGGCCAAACCCTGCTCGCCGTCGACGCCCAATGCGGCCAGCCCGGCGGCATGGGCGTCGAGTTGTGCACGTCCGACGCGCAGCTCTCGCTCGACCATCGCCAGCACGTTCGCAGCCACGCGGCTGTGGAACTGCACCCGACCCTCGGTCGCCGACCTCACATCGCCCTCGAGAAACTCACGCACCGCCTCGACCAGCGCAGCCGCGTCGGGAACGTCGTGCGGTTCGGTCATCCCAGCAACCCGAGCAGATCCCACTCGACCTCACATACTCGCCGCCCGATGGCCGCGAGCTCGACCGACCGGACGGCCCCGGAGGTGTGAGCACTCGTTTGCACGATGCACATGATCCCCCACTTCAGCGTGCCCATGACCTCCCACCAGTGCAGCGCCGGGCGATCGACCGGTCCGTATCCGGCGACGAGCTCCTCGTAGGTGCCGAACCCGCCGACAGGGAGGTCGACCCCGAAGCGCCACGATTTCACGCACAGCCAGCCGAGGTCCTCCAGCGGATCGCCTACGTGGGCCAACTCCCAGTCGAGGACCGCTCGCACACCGTCCGGCCCGACGATCAGGTTCCCGTTCCGGAAGTCGCCGTGCACCAAAGCCCGCCGGTGGGTCGCCGGCCGATGCTCCTCGAGCCAGCGGAAGGCGAGCTCGAAGGTCGGATGGGGCTGGCCGAGCCCGTCCAACGCCGTTCGGAACTGCGCCACCTGGTCGATCTCGTCGAGGCCTGCTATCTCGTCCGGGCCGAGGGTGTGAAGAGACGCCAGAATTTCGCCGCACTGCCGGGCCAACTTGGGCCGCACGGCCGCGAACTCGGGATCGCGAAGGATCTTGCGGGGGATCGTCTCCCCCTCGACGTGCACCATGACGAGGAACGACGAGCCGAGGATCGCCGGGTCGTCGTCGGCGTCGACGATCTCGGGCACCGGAACACCGGCCCGTTCCGCAGCTCGGAGAAGAGCCGCTTCCCTGGCCATACCGGCCGAACGGACACCGGGCGGGTCTCGCCGCAGCACGAGCGCCCGCCCGTCGAGCAGGAACGACCACGTCTCCCGAGACGCGCCGCCGCTCAGGCGCCGCAATCCCTCCACGCGCCCGTCGAGGCGCCGCCCGAGCACAGCCGCAAGCTCGCCCTTCTCGGCGGAGGCGTCGCTCAGCGCGATCAGCAGTACTTCGTGAGGGTCGGGTAGGGGTTGACGGGGCTGCCCCCGCCGGGGTGGATCTCGAAATGGAGATGCGGGGTGCCTCGCGCATTCCCGCTGTCGCCGTTGTACCCGACGATCGTGCCGGCGGCGACCCGCCCACTGGCGGCGTACGCGGCCATGTGAGTGCCGTAATAGGTGTTGCCGTCGTCGCCACTCAGGTAGAACGACAGACCGCCGAGGCTCGAGTCGTGCTGACGCACCGTGCCGCTCACCGGCGCCACGATGGGGGTGCCTCTCGCGTTGAGGATGTCGTTGCCCTGATGGGTGCGGCCACCGGAACGGGGCTGACCCCAGTCGTTCGAGAACGAATGTGGTCCCTGGACCGGACACACCCATTCGCCCGACCCGATGACGCCGGTCGGACGCTCGGGGGCGTCGACCTTCGCGGTCGTGTTCTTCGTGGGCGCAACCGATCCTCTGGCGGGCGCGGCCGTGGCGGCGCGGGACGCAGCCGCCTTGGCGTCGGCGGCGCGACGGGCGGCCGCCGCCTTCTCCGCGGCGGTCTTGGCCAGGTACGTCTTCTCGGCCGCCGCCAACCGACTGAGCTCCTTGTAGGCCGACGTCTTCTGCTTTCGCAGATCAGCGGCCGCCGCCTTGCGCGAAGCAACCTGCTGGCGAATGGCGCCCGACCCCGCTTCGAGATCTTCCTGGGCGGCCCGGAACTCGTCGAGCGCGTCGGTGTCGCCGACCGTCACGAACCGGGCCAGTGCATTGCGCCGCGAGGTGACGCTGAGATCCTTGTCGAACACGAACGCCTGGCTGACGTTGCCTCGCACGTAGGAGTTCACGGCGACTTGGCGGACATCACCTTCGAGCCCGCCCAAGCGCCGGCGGGTCGCCGCCGTTTTGGCCTCGAGTTCTCGCAACTCACGCTCGATCCGGGCCAGCGACGTGGAGGCGTTGGCGAACTTCGCCGCCGCCGCATTCGCTTTCGCCTGGGCCGCTTTGCGGTCTTGCACCGGGTCGCCAGCGGAAGCCGGCCTCCCTGGCAGAACCACCAACGCGAGGACGACGATGGTCGCCGCCAGAGCTCGGCGCATTGGGGTCGAAGCTAGCGAACCCGCCTAGTGGGGCGCACGTCGGGACCGCTTCACCCGGCTGCGCCAGACGAGAATTCCGGCCAGCACGGCGGCGAAGGCGGCGAGAGAAACCCAGCCGCCGGTGCTGCGCTCGTTGGCGTTTCTTCCGGCCGGTGACGCAGGGGCGCGGTTCTCGAGCGGTTCCCTCTGGTCGGCTGCGCCGGCGGCCGTCGCGCTCTCGGTCTCGGATCCGGCCCCATCGGAAGGGGCAGGTTCGACCGACACTGCGCCGGTCGTGGTCGTGGCGTCGGACGGGGCGGCAGGTACACCGGGAGGCGCCACCGGCACCGGCGAGCCCGCCCTCGTCCCGGCGGCGACATTCGTAGTCGCGGTGGTTGCGCCGTCGGGGAAGGGCGGCGCCGGCTCGGACGTCGTGCTCGTCGATGCCGTGGTGACACTGCTCGCAGTGGTCGAGGTCGATCCGGCGGCGGTCGTTCGGGCGGGGGGCTCTTCGATGTTGCAGACCTCGCCGACGGTGGCGGGGGGAGGAGGTTCGCCGCCACCCCACCTCCATCCCTCCACGTCGCCGTTCCGAACAGCCGTGCTCGACGCCCCTGCGCGAGAGAAGGCGTAGGGCGCTCCTCCCGGACCGGCGCGGTGGTAGGCCCAGAACTTGTTGGGGTCGCAGAAGCAGTTGGATGACGGGCAGCCGGTGCCACAGAGCGAGCACACGGCCTGGCCGCGACTCCCGAAGTTGGCGAACACCGCCTGCGAGTCGATGCGGCGCAAGGCTTCGGCGCCGGAGATCTCGTCCTCCGGAAAGGCGAGGCAGAACTTCTTCACTTCCTTGCCGGTGTCGACCACGATGGCGGCGTGGTTGGTGGTCGCGGCGATGGTCCGCAGCGCCCCGAGGTGGAGGGGCGCCGGCGGTTGGGCAGCTCCGACCAAGGCCAGACAGACCGCCATCCCCGCCGCCGCCCCGAGGCGGCGGCCGGGAATGGTCAGCGGTGGCCGGCGACGACCGCTGCGGTGAGGGTGCGAGCGCCCTCACTGCCGAGGAACGGCGCATTGAAGGCGAAGACTCCGCCGTCAGAAGCGACCAGGTAGTAGCCGTCGGCCTTGCTCCGGAAGCCGTTCACGATCGGGCGCTTCAGCTCCACGTCTCCCGCCGATCCCTCGAACGTGGCATCGCCAAAGCTGAAGACACCGCCATCGGATGCGAACAACCAGTAGCCCTTGCCCGCACGCGATGCGCTCCCGGCGACGATCGGCTTGTTCAAGGCGACGCCGCCGGTGGAGCCGGCAAAGGAGGCATCACCGAAGGTGAACACGCCGCCGTCGGATGCGAACAGCCAATACCCCAGGCCGCTGGGTGTGGATTCTCCGGCGACCACCGGTTTGTTCAACGTGATGTCGCCGGTCGAACCGAAGAAGGCGGCGTCGCCGTAGGTGAACACCCCGCCGTCAGAGGCGAAGAGCCAGTAGCCGCCGCCAGTCGGCGTGGAAGCCGCTCCGACGATGGGCTTGGCCAGGACGATGTTGCCGGCCGAGCCGTAGAACGAGGCATCCCCGAAGGTGAACACGCCACCATCCGAGGCGAACAGCCAGTACCCCTGACCGGACGGGGTGGCCGCCGTCGCAACGATCGGCTGGTTGAGGGCGATATCCCCCGTCGACCCGGCGAAGGTGGCGTCGCCGTAACTGAAGACGCCACCGTCAGCCGCAACAAGGCGGTACCCGGTGGTAGTGCAACCCGCCCGGGTCGCCCGCACGACCGGCTCGAAGTTCCGCATGAGGCCTTGCACGCTCTGGGCGGTGGCGAACGTCAGGTCGAAGGCGTCGGGCTCGGCGATTGCGCCGCTCGGACGCTGTTGCTTGCGGAGGTACTCGTCAGGCGAGACGTAGCCGGCGGCCGGGCCACCGGCAGTCGTCTTCCAGCACTCGTCGGCAACATTGAAGCCGGCCGCCTCGATGGCGAGAATGGCGAGGGCCGTCGAGTTCACGCTCGATCCGCCGAAGCTCTGGAACCCGCCGTCGGCGTTCTGGTTGGCGGCGAGGAACGACAGTGCCTTGGCGATCGTTGCGTCGGTGGCGTTGAGACCAGCCGCCACCAGGGCCTCGATCGCCCGCGAGGTGGTGTCGACGTCGGAAGCATCGAACTCGCCGTTCCCCTTGGTGCCCGAGAAGTTGAAGCCGTTGTCCGAACGCTGGCCGTTGCGGATGACCGTGACCGTCTTGGCGTCGACGGTGCGCCCGAGCAGTGGCGTCACGATGGCGACGAGGAGCGTGTCGGTGAACGACCCATACGAACCGTCGCCCTGTCGCGCTTTGTCGATGGCAGCCACGAGGTTTGCGGCACCGTCGCCGTCGGGATCGAAGGCGGTGACGCTCAGACCGACGGCCTTGGCGTCGAGTACGAGCTTTGCCGCCGTACCACCGCTGACGCCGGCGTCGGCGACGTCATCGAGGTAGTGCAGACCGTCACGACCGTCCTTGCGCACCGAGCGCACGGCGGCCAGGGCCGCCACCGTGTCGTAGGCCAGGGTTCCCTGGGCGGCCTCGGCAATTGCCAGCACGGTGTCGGGCGTCGTGAAGGCGGAGCCGAAGCCGGAGCCAGCGGCCGACTCGTTCTCGCCAAAGCCACCGTCACTTCGTTGCTGGGTTGCGACCCAGGCGACGGCACGATCGGCCGTTGCCTCCGAGCGGGCCTCTGCGCCAGATGCGGGGGACGCGAACGAGGCGCCCAGAAGGGCGGCGGCGGCGAGCACCGATGAGCCCGCGAGAAGGGGACGACGAGACATGGAGTTCCTCCGTTGAGCCCCGTTCCAGGAGGGCTGCCGATGTGCGACGGATACGCCGTTGGGCGGCGTGCGGAGGGCGGGCATCCTGGCTCCCGGACCCGAGGGTCCGATCACAGTTGCGGGTCAGCGCCGGAATTGCACCGGCTTCCCCCACCCTCTGCCGGGCCGTACCGTAGTCGCGATTCTCGTGACCGATCCCCAGCTGCAATCGCATCCTGCGCCCGTCTGGTTGTTCTGGGCGCTGGCGGCAGCGGCCACCGTGCAACTCGCACCCAATCCGTTGTACGTCGCCCTGGTGATCGCCATCAGCGCGCTGGTCGTCGAGGCGCATGCGGTCGACGGACCCTTGGCCGGCGCCTTCCCCGTCGTGGTGCTGGCGGGGGTGGCGTTTGCAACCATCCGGCTCGTCTTGACGGTGGCCACCACCCACGGGTCAGGAGGGGTGTTGTTCCGCGTTCCGGCACTGACCCTCCCGACGCTGCTCGGTGGATTCACCGTCGGTGGAACGGTCGAAGGCGACGTCGTAGCTCGGGCTGCGGCCGAAGGCTGGGCGCTGGTCGGCATCCTCGCCGCCTTCGCCGCCTTCAACGCCGTGGTGTCGCACTACGAACTCGTGCAGGCCGCGCCCCGCGCCTTTTACGAGGTGGGGCTGGCAGTGACCGTGGCCCTCGCATTCGTCCCCTCGACGGTGGCTGCGGTGGGCGCCGTGCGGGAAGCGGATCGGGCGCGTACCGGCGGGCGGGTGGTGCGCCGCGGCCGGCTCCTGCGTCAGATCGTCCCCATTCTCGAATCCGGTCTCGAACGGGCGACCGCCCTGGCCGAGTCGATGGATTCCCGCGGCTTCGGCCACCAGAGCGCCGGCGGAGCCGAACTGTCGGCCGGGTGGCTCACGCTGGGAGCCCTCCTCAGCCTCGGCGGCGCCTTTCTCGCACTGGTGGCCCGTGCCGATCGGATCGCCATGCTCCTCGGCCTGGTCGGTGTTGCGTCGTTGTTCATTGCCATCCTGGTGGTGTCGAGAGGAAATCGACGCGTGCGCTACCGGAAACGCCGATTGTCCACCGGCGACTGGGGCCTCATCGGGTTCGTTCTCATCGCTCCGGCAACGTTCGCCGTGCTCGGCGCCCGGAACGACACGACCCTCCTGTGGCCGACGACGCGCCTCGCCCTTCCGGGCATCAACCTGATCGCGGTGCTCGCCCTGTGCGCTCTCGCCCTTCCGGCACGAAGGAGCCGAGCGTGATCCGCTACGAGGGCGTCGGCTTCGCCTACCCCGACGGGCCGCCGGTGCTCCACGACGTCGACCTCGAGGTGCGCGCCGGCGAGATCCTGCTCATCGCCGGATCGTCGGGGAGCGGAAAGAGCACGCTGCTCAGAGCGGCCAATGGCCTTGTGCCTCACGCCACCGGCGGACGCTTCACCGGCGACGTGATCGCCTTCGGACGCTCGACCCGCCAGCACCCTCCTCGTGCGCTGGCCGACGTCATCGGGTTCGTCCACCAGGACCCCGAGGCGCAGTTCGTCGTCGACCAGATCGAGGCCGACCTCGCCTTCGTGCTCGAGAACCTCGGCACCGATGAGGCCACCATGCGTCGCCGCGTCGAGGAGGTCCTCGACGCCCTCGACATCGCCCACCTCCGCAAGCGGTCGCCCTCGACCCTCTCGGGGGGCGAGCGCCAGCGTTGCGCCATCGCCGGCGCGCTGGCGGCGGCGCCGTCGGCCCTCGTGCTCGACGAGCCCACGTCCCAACTTGATCCCCAGGGCGCCGAGGACGTGCTCGGTGCCTTAGCCCGACTCAACGCCGACCTCGGCACCACGGTGCTCCTGGCCGAGCACCGCCTCGAACGAGCGGCACCCCTTGCTGATCGAGCGGTTGTCATGAGCGACCACAACATCGGCGTGCCCAGCGCGCCCGGCGAAGCTCTCGAGAGCTACGCCGGCGCCCCGAGCGTGACCCGGTTGGGCCGGTTGCTCGGATGGGTCCCGCCGCCGTTGACGGTCCGCGACGCCCGCACTCGGGCGCGGCCCGATCTTCCTGCTCCAGCGATCGTCGGCGGCTCGCCGGGAGCGTCGTCGACGGCCTCCGGAGACGCACTCGTCGAAGCCCGCGCCATACGGGTCGACGTCGGTGGCCGCACGATCCTCTCGGACCTTGACTTCGTGGTATCCCAAGGCGAGGTCGTGGCCTTGCTCGGTCGCAACGGATCGGGCAAGACGACGCTGCTGCGCACGCTGGCGACCCTGCAGGCAACGGTCGTGGGAACGGTGATCTCGCACGGCCCAGCGGCGTACGTGCCCCAGGATCCGAACAGCTTGCTGTTCGCTCCGACCGTGCGGCGCGAACTCGAGCAGACGTTGCGGCTCCTGGGCCGCCACGACAACGGAGAGGTCGAGCAGTGGCTCGAGCGACTGGGGTTGACGGCGATGGCGGCCCGTCACCCGCGCAGCCTCTCCGGAGGCGAGCGTCAGCGCGTCGCCGTGGCCGCCGTCGCCGTCGGGGGCGCCGCCGTGTTGTTGCTCGACGAGCCCACGCGCGGCATGGATGCGGCGTCGCGCCACGCGCTGGAGGGGGCCATCGGCGATCATGCGGCCAGCGGCGGCGCCGTCGTGCTCGCGACCCACGACATCGAACTTGCAGCCCGGTGCGCCACCCGGGCCGTCGTGCTCGGTGACGGCGACGTCGTGGCCGACGGGCCTGCTCGATCCGTCCTCGCCGGCAGCCTCTTCGCCCCCCAAGTGCTGCGAGTGCTTCCTCCGTTCCTCACGGTCGAGGAGGTGGCGTCGGCGATGGCCAGCGCACGACCGTGACGGCGCTCGCGGCGGTCGCCGAACGCGTCCGGCCGAGCCTCGTCTACCTGCTCGTGGTGGTCGTCGGCGCCGGGGCCTTCCTCTATCCGTTCTGGTTGCCGCCCGAGACCGCCACGCTGCAGGCCCATGCAGGTGACGCTCCGCTGGTGGCGGCGTTGGTGGGCGCGTTGGCGGTGGCGGCCATGGTGCTCGAGGTTCGTCGCGGCACCATGAATGGCGCCACCATCGCCCTCCTGGGGGTGCTCGGTGCCAGTGCCGGGTTGTTGCGACTGCTCGACCTGCCCGGGGGCGGCAGTGGCATCTTCTCCCTCGTCGTGCTCGCCGGCGCCGCCTTCGGCCCACGATTCGGGCTCCTTCTCGGGCTCACCGCCATGGCCACCTCGTCAGTCCTCACGGGCGGCATCGGCCCCTGGCTGCCCTTCCAGA
>JBKJLN010000207.1:0-4658 GCA_046596935.1 Acidimicrobiales bacterium | reverse complement strand
GGTTGCGTACATCGTCGAGCATTCGGGCACGTCCGTGCTGCTCATCGATCCCGAGCTCGACGAAGCCTTGGCGGGAGTGTCAGCGAAGGAGCGGATCGTGCTCGACGGTGTCGCCGACGCCGAGCTGTTCGCCGACCACGAGGCCGAGCCTCAACGATGGGATCCGGACGAAGACGCCACCGCCAGCATCAACTACACCTCGGGCACGACGGCGCGACCCAAGGGCGTGCAGATCACCCACCGCAATGCCTGGCTCAACGCCGCCAGCTTCGGATGGAACGCGACGGTGACCGATCGCGACGTCTACCTCCACACGCTTCCGATGTTCCATTGCAACGGCTGGGGCATGCCCTACGCCGTGACGTCGATGGGCGTGAAGCAGATCGTCCTGCGCAAGGTCGACGGCGAAGACATCCTGCGTCGTGTCGAACAGCACGGCGTGACCCTCATGTGTGGCGCGCCGGCCGTCGTTGCCGCGGTGCTCGAGAGCGCGCAGGCGCGTCGTGAGGAGGGTCGTGATGTTCCGGGCCGGGGCCTCGTGCGCATGGTCGTCGCCGGCGCTCCGCCGCCCTCCAAGACGATCGAGCGAGTGATCGACGAACTCGGCTGGGAGTTCATCCAGATCTACGGCTTGACGGAGACCTCGCCTCTGTTGACGATGAACCGGTGTCTTCCCGAGTGGGACGACCTCGACATTCCTGAGCGGGCTCGCCGCCTGTCTCGCGCCGGCGCCCCGGTTCTCGGCGTCACCGTTGACGTCGACTCCGAGGGAGAGATCTGCGCGCGAAGCAATCACGTCTTCGAGGGCTATTGGGAACAGCCGGAGGAGACGGGCAAGGCGATTCGGGACGGGTTCTTCCACACTGGCGACGGCGGCTATCTCGACGGCGCCTTTGTCGTGATTGCCGACCGGAAGAAGGACGTCATCATCTCCGGAGGTGAGAACGTGTCGTCGATCGAGGTCGAGGACACGTTGTTCCAACACCCGGCAGTGGCCGAGTGCGCCGTCATCGGCGTGCCCCACGAGAAGTGGGGTGAGACGGTGAAGGCGCTGGTCGTGCTGCGCGACGGCGCGGTAGCCGACGAGGCCGACATCATCGAGTTCTGCCGAAGCCGCATCGCCCATTACAAGTGTCCGACGTCGGTCGAGTTCCGCGAAGCGCTCGCACGCACGGCCACCGGAAAACTTCAGAAGTTCAAGCTCCGCTCGCCTTTCTGGGAAGGCCGGGAGCGGCAGGTCAACTAGCTCCTCAGCTGGCAACCGGACGGAGGCGCCGTCCACCATCACCGGAGTCGGGCCGGCGGGCCGGTAGATCATGAGCGGGTTCGTCGAACTCGACCACGCCGCGAACTCTGGCGGCGACGCGAGCGGCGTCCGACAGCGCCGAGCTACGGAGGGCCGCGGCTTCGTGGGCGGCCGCCTCGATCATCCGGTCGACCTCCTTCGCCGTCGAGCGATGGTGCAGACGCGCCTGACGGAGAATCATCTGCGCCTCGGAGGTCGCCCGCTGGAGCAGCTGATCGTGATCACCGTGCGCCGACCGTTCCAGCGCGTTGGTGGCGCGATGTACGTCGCGGACGAGGTCTTTCAGCTCGGCGTCCAGCCGGACGCGCTCCTCGGCCACGAGGGCCCGGGCCCGCTCGACTTCGGCCTTGGCGCCCTCGACGATGGTCCGAGCGTCAGCCACGGCCTGGGCACGGATGGCCTGGGCCTCGGTGACGGCAGCGGCCATCACGCCCTCGACTTCGACCTTGGCTTCGGTCAATGCAGCCTCGAACGCGGGAATGACATCGGCCTGACGACGACCGGCGCGACGACGGAGCTCTTCAACTTCGGCGAACACCCGCTGGAGCCGATCGTCGAGCTCGCGTTCGTCCCGAGCGGCGTGGGCGAGCGCCTCGGCTCGAGTGTCGGCGGCGGCGGCGAAGGAGTCTCGAAGCACCCGGGCAACCGCCTGGCCGAGGAGGTCGAAGTCGTCGTTGCGGTCCATCTCGCCTCCTCGCGCGTGTGGCTGGGATGACGATACCGACGGTGTTGGGCGTCGACGTGGATGCTCGGCGTTGTCAGGCGCCGGAGAGGTTCTCGCCCTCGTAGGCCCCGCCGAAGAACTGGGCGAGCGACTCGAGCAGACCCTCACTCCTCGCTTCGCCGTCAGCCTCGACGACCCAGCCGGGAAGCGGGTGGTGACCCGGATCACGAATGGCGGCCTGCATCCCGTCCTCGTTCAAGGCCGAGGCCATTTCCGAAGCGCCGGTTGGCGTGAAGCCGTAGAAGCGGTAGGTCCGCATGCCCTCGATAGTGTCACCGTTCTGCCCAGCGCCCGCGCCTATGACCGCCAGATCCTCCGGCTGGCGGTGCCGGCTCTGGGAGCGCTCGCCGCCGAGCCCCTCTACCTCCTGGTGGATACGGCGGTGGTGGGTCACCTGGGGACTTCCCAGCTCGGCGGTCTCGCCGTCGCTGCCACCGTCCTGACGACGTCGTTCTTCCTGTTCAACTTCCTGGCCTATGGGACGACGGCCTCCGTGTCGCGCCTCCTCGGTGCGGGTGACGAGCGCGCCGCCGCCGAACATGCGGTGCAGTCCCTTTGGCTGGCGTTGGCGATCGGAGCGGCGCTGTTGGTGCTCGGCGTGGCGCTGGCTCCGAACGTCGTTGGGCTGTTCGGGGCTGCGCCTGCCGTGCGGGTGAGCGCCACGACCTATTTGCGGATCAGTGCACTTGGCGCACCTTCGGTACTCGTGGCTCTCGTCGGCGTCGGCTACCTGCGGGGCCTGCAGGACACTCGACGGACGCTGCTCGTGGCGCTGGCGGCGAATGTCCTCAACCTGGTGCTCGAGCTCGTCTTGATCTACCGCCTCGACATGGGCATCGGGGCCTCGGCCGCTGCCACGGTCGTGGCCCAAGTCGGGGCTGCGGCCGTGTACGCCCGCATCGTGCTCCGCAACGTCACCGCCGCCGGTGTCTCGTTGCGCCTCGACTCGAGTCGGCTGCGGGCCCAGCTCGTCGTCGGACGCGATCTGTTCGTCCGAACCGGGTCGCTCCTGGGAGCGCTCGCGGTCGCCACTGGCGTTGCCAGCCGCCTCGGGCCCACATCTGTCGCCGCTCACCAGATCGCCTTTCAGCTCTGGAGTTTCCTGGCGCTGGTGCTCGACGCCATCGCCATCGCCGGCCAGGCCATGATCGGACGGATGCTGGGCGGGGGCGCACCCGACGAGGCTCGAATCGCCGCCCGGCGAATGGTCCAGCTGGGGACAGGGGCCGGGTTGGTGTTCGGCGTTGTCGTCCTGGCGCTGCGAACGGTGCTCGTCCCGTTGTTCACCGACGATCCGAACGTCATCCGTCTCGGTGTCGAGGTCCTCGTCATTGTCGCGGTCCTCCAGCCCTTGAACGCCATCGTGTTCGTACTCGACGGCGTCCTCATCGGCGCCGGTGACCTTCGCTACCTGGCCAAGGCAATGGCGGTGAGTGGGATCGCCGTCTTCCTGCCGGCCGCACTTCTCGTGCTTCGTTTCCACGGCTCGCTCCGACTGCTGTGGGGTGCACTGGCGCTGCTGATGATCTCCCGCCTCATCGGGAACGCCGTTCGGTTCGCTGGCCCCGCGTGGCAGGTGGTGGGTCGGGCGTGACCTCCACGGGGAACGAGGGAGTGGGCGAGACTCCCGGGATGGCCGACGACGACACCGCCCGCACCCGAGCTGACAAGGTCGACGTCGATCGGGAGCGGGGGCTCACGGTCGTGTTCGGCGATGGGCACACGTGCGAGTTCCTCAACGAAAACCTTCGCCGTCAGTGCCCGTGCGCGGCATGCCGCGATCTCCGGCTGGGAGGGGAGGAGGCGTGGCCACGGGAAGGGGCGCCGAGCGAGGTGAAGATCCTCAACGCCGAGCTCGTCGGCAGCTGGGGCATCAGCTTCGCGTGGAACGACGGACACGGCACCGGAATCTTTCCCTTCGATTCGCTCCGGGCCTGGTGCGAGGCGACGGAGACATGATTGGACATGCCCGACGAGAACCCCCTTCCTGAGAGCGTCCGCTTCGAGTCCGTCGGCGCCGTGGCCGTCGTCACGATCGATCGGCCCTCGGTGCGCAACGCCGTCGACGGCCCGACCGCCGCGACCTTGGCCGAAGCCTTTCGGAGGTTCGACGCCGATCCTGACCTCTCGGTGGCGATCCTCACCGGGGCCGGGGACACGTTTTGCGCCGGCGCCGACCTCAAAGCCGTCGCCGCAGGAACCGGGAACCGCGTTCGGATCGAAGGCGATGGCCCGATGGGACCGACGCGTCTGTTCCTGTCGAAGCCCGTCATCGCCGCCGTCGAGGGCCACGCCGTCGCCGGTGGGCTCGAGCTGGCGGTGTGGTGCGATCTCCGCATTGCCGCTCGCGATGCTGTTTTCGGCGTCTACTGCCGGCGTTGGGGCGTTCCTCTCATCGATGGCGGCACCATCCGCCTCGCCCGATTGGTCGGCCACAGCCGGACACCCCACGGCCGGTGAGGATCAGGTCCATGGCCCGGCTGTGGCCGACCAATCGGGTGAGGCGGATGGTGCCGCCGTCGATGAGGGGTACGCCCCAACGCCGGCAGTAGACGCCGAACACGGCGTCGCAGGCGGCAATGCGGAGATCGCACCACACTGCCAGCTCGAGCCCACCGGCGACGGCGT
>JBKJLN010000436.1:0-9516 GCA_046596935.1 Acidimicrobiales bacterium | reverse complement strand
TCTCGCTGCTCCTGGGTCATGCCGCCGTGGAGGGCCTCCGCCCGATAGCCGCGGCCGTTCAAGGTATCGGTGAGCGAGTCGACTTCGTCGCGGGTGCGGCAGAAGATGATCGCCGCCGTCGGCGACTCGACGTCGAGCACCCGTCCCAGAGCCGCCGGCTTGTGGGCCCGGGCCACGACGTAGGCGACCTGGCGCACGAGCGGAACCCCACCGAGATCGTCGCTCCCTCGGCCGATCTCGATGCGGATCGGATCGCGCAGGTGGCGGCGAGCGATGCCGTCGATGCGCGACGGCATCGTGGCCGAGAAGAGCACCGTCTGGCGCGTCTCCGGTGTCGCCTCGAGAATGGCCTCGATGTCTTCGGCGAAGCCCATGTCGAGCATCTCGTCGGCCTCGTCGAGCACGACCATCTCGAGGGCCGAGAGTTCGAGGGTGCCCCTGCCGATGTGGTCGATGGCCCGGCCGGGCGTCGCCACGACGACGTCGACCCCGCGCTGCAACACCAGTAGCTGGCGGGAGATGGGTTGACCGCCGTAAATGGGCAGCACGCGTGCCCCGAGCTCGCGTCCGTACTTGTGAAGGGCCTCGGACACCTGCACCGCCAGCTCGCGCGTGGGCACCAGGACGAGGGCTGTCGGAGCCTTTCCCCGGTCGCCAGGGGCCAGGCGCTGGAGGATGGGCAAGGCGAACGCGGCCGTCTTCCCGGTGCCCGTGGCCGCCTGCCCGAGCAGGTCGCGCCCGGTCAACAGCGGGGGGATCGACTCACGCTGAATCGGAGTCGGCTCCTCGTAGCCCAGCGTGACCAACGATCGGAGAAGCTCGGGACGGAGGTCGAGGTCGGAGAATCCCGACCCGAGATCGGGGGGCGGCGGCGGCGTCATGACCCGTCGACGTTACGGGTTCAGAGCCTCTCAACCTGCACCAGCGTGTCCGGTCGTTGCCCCATGCCGCTGCGTCAACTAGGACACCGGCGTGCGCCGCCTCCGCCAGTTGCGGGACGAGTGGCGGCCGTCAGCCGTCGCTGCCGGCCTGCCCACCTTTCCCTTGCTCGTGCTGTTCGGGCTCAACGCCGTCGACGAACTCGATCGCACGGCGTTCTCTGTCCTTCTGCCCGACATCCGTGACCACTTCCACCTGAGCGATTCGGGAGCCCTGGCGATCGTCGCCACCACGACCATCGCCGTGCTCTTTCTCGAGATACCCCTCTCGTTCTATTGCGATCGACACAACCGCGTACGTATCGCGATGTTCGGAGCCGCCATGTGGGCCCTGTTCTCCGTCGGAACCGGTCTGGCGATCTCGGTGGCCATGCTCGTCGGCATGCGCATCGGCGCCGGCAGCGGACGGGCCGTGGTCACCCCGACCCACAGTTCCCTCCTGTCCGACTGGTACCCGCCGGAGACGAGGGTGAAGGTGTTCGGGTTCCATCGGCTGGCCAACTCTGTCGGGCAGATCCTCGGGCCGCTCGCGGCCGGCGGCCTGGCCTACTACTTCGGTTTCCGCGCCCCCTTCTTCGTCTTCGCCATCCCAACGGTCGTCTTCGTGCTCCTCGCCCGGCGCCTCAAGGAGCCAACCCGGGGGTATTACGAGCGGATCGCCGCCGGTGGCGACGAGGAGGCCGCCGCCTTGGTGGAACAGCCCGAGACAGCGTGGGCGACCATGCGGGTCCTGGCCCGCGTCCGGACGCTGCGGCGCATCTGGTACGCCGTTCCCTTTCTCGGGATCGCCCTCTTCGGCATCCCGAACCTTCTCTCGCTGGTCTACAAGGACGTGTTCGACATCAACGCCGCCGGACGGGGGCTGATCGCTGCCGGCATCGAGCCTCTGCAGATCGTCGGCGTCGTGATCGGATTGCCCATCGTGGCCCGGATGTCCGAGCGCAAACCGCAGTTCCTCCTGCGCTTCATCGCGCTGATCGGCATCGTCGACGGGATTGTGCTCGTCGGGTTGGCCTACGCACCCAATGTCTGGCTGGCGATCGCGATGCACTCGATCCTGGCGACGACGATCGGCACTTTGGCGCCGGCATTCGGTGCGATGCTCTCGCTCATCTCACCGCCGCGTTGTCGTTCGGCGGCGTTCTCGACGATCTCGGTCTTCGCCATTCCCGGAATCGCCATCTTCCTGCCGCTCATCGGAAAGATCAGCGACACCGTCGGTATCCAGGCGAGCATGCTCGTCATGGTGCCGGTGTCCCTCGCAGCCGGTTTCCTTCTCTCGAGCGGTGCCCCCTTCGTCGAGGACGACATCGCCGCGATCCGCGCCGACTCCCTCGCTGGCGTCATGCCGTTCCCAACCTGACCGATTCGTATCGGTAGCCGCCGATAGCTTTGACGAGTGACTCCCGACGGCGGCCATGAGGCGCCCGTCGAGCGACGCCGGAAAGCTGTCGGGCTCGTGATCCTGGCCGTCTTCCTGATGGCGGCAGCGTGTCGGTCGGCGCCAACGGACAGAGCCAGGCCCGCCTCACCCGGCACGCTGGCGCCCAAGCTCCAAGCTGCGCCTCCGACACGCAACCAACTCGTCACCGCGACCGGTCTTCTCGCTCTCCGGCCCGGCGACCCAACCGCGACGGACACCTCCGACTACGGCGTCGTCATTCTGAACGCGTGGGAGACCGAGCGGCTCGCCACCATCAAGATCCAGAGTCCAGCCACGAAGGTTCTCGTCTACAAGGACATGTCATCGACTCGGAGCTACGCCTCCAGCCAGGGATCGGATGACGAGCGCATCCCGACTGGGGTGGGTTACGCCTTCGCCGACAAGGCTCATCCGGACTGGTTCCTGACGGATGCCTCCGGACGCCGCATCGAGTGGAAGGGGTATCCCCGACACTGGTGGATGGACGTGGGAAACCGCTCCTACACCGAAGTGTGGATCGCCAACGTTCTGGCGGAATTGCACTCGACCGGGTGGGACGGCGTGTTCGTCGACAACGCCATGTACACCGCAGACTTCTACCTCCCGCCCGGCAAGCGAATCGCCCGCTACCCCGACGACGAGGCGTTCTCCGCCGCCACCGACTCTTTTCTTGCCGCCGCCGGGCCGAGCATCCAGAGCGCTGGCTTCGACTTCGTTCCGAATTTCGGGGGAAGGTTTCCCGACCTCGATCGGTACTCCACGTGGGTTTCGTACGGAACCGGTGCCCTCCGGGAGTACTTCGGGCGGTTCGGTGGCGGCGGCGAAGGGCGCGCCTTCAGCGGAGAGGCCTGGGATCACGAACTGCAGCAGCAGGAACTCGTCCAAGCCCAAGGGAAGGCGTTCTATGCCCTGGCCTATGGCAAGGCCAACGACGACGAGTTCGAGCGCTATGTCCGAGCCTCGTTTCTCCTCGGGTGGAACGGGACATCCGGAGCGCTCTTCTATTCGACCCCCACGCCCGGCGAAGATCCCTGGCGCAGTGCGTGGACGAGCGACGTCGGCACTCCGAACGGACCTCGGGAGGCGGACGGGGCTGCCTGGCTGCGTACCTTCACCCGAGGGATCGTCGTCGTGAATCCCTCCGCCGACACCGACGCAACCGTCGACCTCGGCGGGACGTTTCGCGATCCAACCGGCGCGATCCTCCAGAGCATCACGCTCGCTCCAGGGTCGGGCGCCGTGCTGTCAGCCGCGAGCTGAGGCGCGGGGTCGGGCGCCCGCCGGCATTGCGCTATTCGGCAGATCCGTACTTGTCGAGCAGAAGGCCGACACCGAGTACGGCTCCCGACGTGAGTTCCGTCTCGACGGCCTCGCGATCGGGTGCGTCGACGAACACGCCAGAGATCGCAGCCTGTGATCCGGCCATGATGGCCAGCCAACCCAGATGCGCCTGCAAGATCACCAACATGGCCTGGAGTTCGACGTCGCCGGTGATCTCGCTGAGGACGCCGGAGACCGAGACATTCCAGACGTTCGGATCGCCGTCAGCGGTGCTGATGGCCGTCAGCAACTCACGGGCGAGCTCGAAGGCCTGACGGGCCTTCGGTCCCCCCCAGTCGACGTCCATCTTCCGTTCCTCGCCTTGCATGGCGCCGAGGTTATGCGGGCAGCGGAACCGAGGTTTCGCCGGCGGCGGCCGTCGCCCTGCGAGTCAGGTCGGCGCCAGGTCGGTCAAACCGTGACGCTCGATCCAACGATCGAGATCAGCGGTCAGGAAGAGCATCCGCCGACCGTCAGCTCGCATCGCCAGGTCGCCCGCACCGACTGCGAGCCGCAGGACCCGAACCGTGACGTTTGCTCGCCTCGCCGCCTCGGCCAGTCGGAGCTCATCACCGTCGGGCATGCAATGGACGTACCCAAGCATGACTCGGCTGATTCCTCTGGCTCAGACGCCCACCCGGAAAGAAGAGGACGGCTCAGCCCACACGAAGTCCCCCTGCTCCCGGTTGATATCCGGGCACGGCATCCATCGGATCGGGCACGTCGTCGAACTCGGTCCGCAAGGCCCTGCTCATGATGGCGTGCATCTCGTACAGCGCAGTGATGTAGGTCAGTTCGAGAATTTCCTCGTCACTCAGATGCTCCCGAAGCGCCGAGAAGATCGCGTCAGGCACCCGGCCATTCCGACCGACCAAGGCATCGGTGTAGGCAAGGACCGCACGCTCCGCGTCGGTGAAACAATCGGCGAGCTCCCACGAGGTGACTGCCTGCACCTGGTCGTCGCTGAACCCGACGTCGCGCAGGCATTTGCAGTGTTGTGAGAACACGAAGGCCGAACTCCGCAGCCAGCCGGCGCGGGTTTGGCCCAGCTCGCGGAGGCGCGGCGACAACGAGCGCTTGGGATCGCGGTAGATGGCGAAGCCGGCCAGGCAGTGATCGAAGATGTCAGGGACCAGGGCAAACGTCGTCCACCAGTCCCCGGGTGTCCCGTCGGCCGTGCCGGGTTCGGTCACCGGGTCACGCTCGCCGAACACGAGGTCGTAGGCGAAACGGACACCCGGCGCGATCGCCTCGGAACGCCCAACTTGTCGAAGACGTGTCATCGCTCACCACAATCCGTTGTCATCGCCGATTTCATCGGCTGGAAGCCTGCGGAAGTGAGTGTGTCATCGCTGCCCGATCCCCAATTCCCGCGAATGTATTGCGACAATCGACCAGGCCCGTACAGTCGACACGTGAGCAGCAGCCGGAGGAAGCGCTCGTGAACACCACATTCGCTGCGCTCCGAGCGGCCACCGAGGTCGTTTTCATCGGCCTCGGCCTCATCGCCCTGGCGGAATGGCGCCGGCAACGGGGATCGGCCGGGGGGTGGCTGGCGGCGTCGTTCGGCACGCTCGGGGTCGTGGTCCTCGTGGCCCGATTCCTTCCCGAAACCGAAGCAATGGGAGCGGCGCTTTGGTTGACGAAGGGCGTGATCGTCGGCGTCGTCCTCTTCCCCTACTTTCTCTGGCGATTGCAACTGAGTCTGCGGCCCGCAGGGCGGCGTGCCCGGCTGGCGGCCGGCGCCGGCACGGCATTCGTCTGCGCCTGGGCGCTGGTGCTCCCGGCCGTTCCGGCAGCAGGGCAACAACGGAGTCCCCAGTACGAAGCCTTCGTGCTCGTGCTTCTGGTGCAGTGGGCCATTCTCTCCGGAGCTACCGCCTACCGCTTGTGGAAAGGTGGAGCGGGTCAGCCATCGGTCGCACGGCGACGCATGCGGACGATGGCCATCGGGAGCGTCTGGCTCACCGTCGCAATCGTGGTCTCCGGCACCGCCCCCTCCGGAGAATCCGTGAACCTTTCGCGCATCCTCAGTCAGGTCATCTCGTTGGTGAGTGGACCGTTCTTCCTCTTCGGCTTTGCCCCCCCGGCCGTCATTCGAGGATCATGGCGCCGCAAGGAGGAGATGCTTCTTCGCATCGCCGAGGAGCAGCTCATGACCGCGGCGTCGCCTTCAGATGTCGGACTGGTCCTTCTCCCCCATGTGTCACGACTCCTCGGGGGCGGGCGGGCGGAGCTCTTCGACCGACAGGGAAATCTGATCGCTTCCGAGCCGGGCACAGCTGCAAGTGGTTCGTGGGTGGGTGATCCTGTGACCGTCGCACTTTCGTTCGGAGAGCTCCGAGTCCTGCCAAGCCCGTTTGCGCCCTTGTTCGGACAGGACGAAACCGAGCTGATGCGAAACCTCGCCCTCCTCGCCGACCTTGCTCTTGCACGCGCCGACCTCTTCGAGCAGCTCCGACGCTCGAACGCCGAACTCGAGCAGTTCGCGTACGTTGCCTCCCACGACCTCCAAGAGCCGCTGCGGACCGTTTCGAGCTACGCCGACCTCATTGCTCGCCGTTACGACGGGCAATTGGACGAGAAGGCGGATCGCCACATCGGCTTCATCACCGATGGTTGTGCACGGATGCAGCAACTCATCAATGACCTGCTGCAGCTCTCCCGACTCGGCACACAGCCGAACACCATGGTCGTCACTGACCTCGACGTACCATTGGATCGGGCCATCGCTGATCTTGCGCTCGGGCTCAGCGAGACCAGTGCGGTCATCCGACGCGAAGACCTTCCAATGGCCGAGATCGACGTCTCCCAGCTCACGCTGGTCTTTCAGAACCTGATCGCCAACGCCATCAAGTTCCGCGCGGAGGCGCCGCCGGAAATCACGATCGATGCGAGGACGCACGGGAGCGAGATCATCATCCGCGTGTGCGACAACGGCATCGGCATCGACCCCAAGTATCAAGACCGCATCTTCACGATCTTCCAACGCCTCCACACTCGTTCGGAATACCCAGGCACGGGCATCGGCCTGGCCGTCTGCAAGAAGATCGTGGAACGCCACGGAGGCCGCATTTGGCTCGACAACGAGACCCACCACGGAGCCTCGTTCTTGTTCAGCCTCCCCCAAGCAAGGAGCGCCACATGATCAATGGCCGTCCGGTGGAGATCTTGCTCGTGGAGGACAACGAGCCCGACGTCGAGTTGACCCGCGAAGCGCTGCAAGAGAACAAGGTGGCCAACAACTTGAGCGTTGTCAGTGACGGGCAACTCGCCATGGAGTTCCTTCGGCGCGAAGGCCGCTACGTCGACGCCCCGCGTCCTGACCTCATCCTCCTCGATCTCAACCTTCCTCGAAAGGACGGACGGGAGGTGTTGTTCGAGATCAAGCAAGACGACCGTCTGCGGCTCATTCCCGTCGTCGTCCTCACGACGTCCAAAGCCGAGGAGGACATCCTCCGGAGCTACGAACTACAAGCCAACTGCTACGTGACGAAGCCCGTCATGCTCGACCAGTTCCTGGAGGTCGTCAAGGCGATCGACAACTTCTGGCTCACGATCGTCGAGCTCCCGAAGGGACCTCATTGAGCGCATCCAATGGGCTCGACGCTCTCCACGTCCTGATCGTCGAGGACGACGAGCCCGATGCCGAGCTGGTCGAGGGGCTCCTCGCCTCAGAGATGCCGGGCGTGGTCGTCACAGTCGCTTCTCGTCTCCAAGACGCGGTGCAACGCGTCCGAGAGGGGCATGTCGATTGCGTTCTCCTGGACCTCGGGCTCCCCGACTCTCAAGGGATGGAAACGATTCGCGCCCTCCGAGTAGCGAGAGGCTCGACACCGATCATCGTGTTGACCGGACGCGACGACGAGCGAGTCGGGGTGAGCGCCCTGCGAGAAGGTGCCCAGGACTATCTCGTGAAGGGACAAGTCGACGGACGGTCGCTGCGGCGGGCGATCCGGTACGCCATCGAGCGAAAGGCGCTCGATGAGGCCAAGAGCCAGTTCATCGCTCGGGCCGCCCACGAGCTGCGAACACCGCTGGCGGTACTCGCCGGGTTGGGCGAGACCGTGGCTGCCAACTTCGAGCGACTGCCGCCCGACCAGATGGTGGAGTTGTTCGCAGCCCTCGACCGCCAGGCGAAGCGCGCTCGTTCGTTGATCGGTCAGCTGCTCGACCTCTCCCAGGCCGAGCTTGGTCGGGTCAACATCGGTGCCGAGCGGCTCCTCCTTTCCGATGTCGTTGCCTCGGTGCTCGACGGTCTCCCTCCGGCCGAAGGGGTCCAGATCTCCTCGCCCATCAACGAATCGATCGAAGTGTTGGCAGATCGCACGCGGCTCGAACAGATCCTCTCGAATCTGGTGACGAACGCTTACAAATACGGAGGACCGTCGATCGCGATCGTCGCAACGTCTGTCCCCGGGGCCGTGGTGGTATCTGTCACCGACGATGGACCGGGCATGCCGGACGCCGTCCGCAGTCATCTCTTCGAGCCATTCGTCCGCGGTTCGGAAACGGTGCGAGCCGAGGGCGCGGGTCTGGGGCTGGCCATTTGCCGGCGTCTGGCCCAAGCTCTCGATGGGAGGCTCGAACTCGCCGAGACGCCTTCGGGCACACGATTCGAGCTGACGATTCCGGCCTGACTATCTGCAGGCGTCGTACACGACACCTGCGATCGCGGACGGGCTCACGCCCTTCTCCACGAACGCCACCGCCCCGGCTGCCAGAGCCGGCTGCCCAGCCTCGGCCGTCATGCCGGAGTAGGCAATGATTCGAACCTCGGGCGCAGCCTGCAGGATGCCAGGAATGGCGGCAAAGCCGTCCATGACCGGCATCATGAGATCGAGCAAGACAGCATCGGGAGTGAGACTCCGGGTCAATTCGACGGCCTCCACCCCGTTGGCGGCCTCGCCGACCACCTCGAATCGGTCGTCGAGGTCGAACACGATCCGCATCAGTAGCCGCACATCGTCGATGTCGTCCACCAACAGCATTCGAATCGGCATCGCCCCTACTATGCCCTGCGCGCCACTGGTTTTTGACGGCGCAGTTCGCGCCCCAACGCAGCGGCAGCGCGGCGACGGCAAGGACGCGAATGGCATGCTGCGGGAGTGACCCCGACGATCGCGCTCGTCGGCAGCGGCGAATACCTCGAGGTGTGCCGACCCGTCGACGAGCACCTCCTGTCCCTCCTCGATACCGGTGAACGATCGCCGCGTGTGGCGTGTCTCCCGACGGCCGCCGCGAAGGACGGCGAGCGCGTCTGGCGAGGCTGGCAAGAGCGGGGCGTCGCCCACTTCACTCGCCTCGGCGCAGAGGCGGTAGCCGTTGACGTGGTCGACCGCCTCACCGCCGATGACGACGCGATGGTCCGCGACATTGCCGGCGCCGATCTCGTCTACCTGTCCGGAGGCAAGCCAACGCTCCTGCACCAGTTACTCGACGGAACCGCGGCGTGGGCAGCAATCCTCGGCGTGCTCGACCGGGGTGGGATCCTGGCCGGCTGCTCCGCCGGTGCGATGGTGCAGGGCAGCCACATCGCCGGGCTACGTGGAGGTGCCGGCTCACCCGGTTTCGGACTGCTCGACAACACGATCGTGTTGCCACACTTCGACGAATATCCTTCGCTAGCCGGCGACCTGGTGAATCGTCTCGTCGGTCGCCAACGCAACATCGTCGGGGTCGACGGCGCCACGGCGCTCGTGCGCCATCACGACCGTTTTCGCGTCGTGGGCCGAGGCTCGGTCACGGTCTGGGGACCGAACGGCAAAGCCCGCTTCCACGACGAAGACCTCCCGGACGGCACCATCGGTTCCCCTGCATGAGCCCGCCGGCGGC
>JBKJLN010000327.1:0-6485 GCA_046596935.1 Acidimicrobiales bacterium | reverse complement strand
CCACCGACGTGTTCGCGGCGCTGCGCGAGGGCGACGTGCTCGTGCACCACCCGTACGACTCCTTCGCGACGTCGGTCGAGGCCTTCATCAAGCGGGCCGCAGCCGACCCCGACGTGCTCGCCATCAAGCAGACGCTCTACCGAACCTCGGGTGGGAGTCCGATCGTCAAGTCGCTGATTCGCGCCTCCGAGCGCGGCAAGCAGGTTGCAGTGCTGGTGGAGGTGAAGGCCCGATTCGACGAGCAGGCCAACATCACTTGGGCGAAGGCGCTCGAGGATGCCGGCGTCCACGTCGTCTACGGCGTGCTCGGGCTGAAGACCCACTCGAAGACGGCCCTGGTCGTCCGACAAGAGCACGACGGCATCCGGCGCTATGCCCACATCGGAACGGGCAATTACAACTCGAAGACGGCGCGGCTCTACGAGGACATCGGTCTGCTCACGGCTGACCCCGACCTCGGCGCCGACCTCACTGATCTCTTCAACTTCCTCACCGGGTACAGCCGGCAGTCCCGCTACCGCAAGCTGCTGGTGGCGCCGATCGGCCTTCGGGAGCGCTTCGTCGAGCTCATCCGACGCGAGACCGAGCGCGGCGCCCAGGGTCGCATCATCCTCAAGATGAACGGCCTCGATGACCCCGTCATCATCGACGCCCTGTACGAAGCGTCGCAGGCCGGCGTACCGATCGACCTGATCATCCGGAGCATCTGTTGTCTGCGTCCCGGGGTACCCGGGCTCTCCGAGACCATCAAGGTGCGCTCGATCGTCGGCCGGTATCTCGAGCACTCACGCATCTTCAGCTTCGGATCCCGCGATGACCGGACGTGGTACATCGGCTCGGCCGACCTGCGGGCCCGCAACCTCGATCGACGGATCGAGGTTGTGGTGCCCGTCGAGCACCGTCCCCTCCAGGAACGGCTGCAGGAGATCGTCGACGCCAACCTGCAGGACGACACCCTGGCTTGGACCCTCGACCCTGACGGCACCTGGCGGCCACCGTTGCGAACCGACGACCCGACCAACGCCGCTCATCACAACCTCCAAGAGTCGGCCAGAAGACGGGCGCGGCCGCGTCTCGAACCCGAAGACATGCCCTGATCACGCGACGAGTGGGCACCGGCAAGACTCCCCGTTGATGCCTCTCCTCCTCGTGCGCCATGCTGTCGCTCTTCGGCGTCATGACTGGTCGCAGCCCGATCATCTGCGGTGCCTCACCCCCAAGGGATACGCCCAAGCGGGGGCGCTCGTGGAGGTGTTGAGCGAGTTCTCGATCACGCGCATCTTGTCGAGCCCGTTCATTCGTTGTGTCGAAACGATCGAACCGCTGGCGTTGCATTTGGGCCTGCCGATCGAATCGCTCCCGGCCTTGGCCGAAGGCGCTGGCGACGCTGCATCCCACCTGGAGCTCGCCGGCGGCGATGGTGCCGTCGTCCTGTGCAGCCATGGAGACGTGATTCCCGAACTCCTTGGCGTCCTCGCTCCCGCAGCCATGCGAGAGGAGCGAGTCTTCCGCTGCGCGAAGGGCTCGACCTGGGTGGTCGAAGGCACACCGGCCGCGCCGACCGCCCGGTATATCGACCCTCCGGAAGTCGTATGAGCATCGGTCGCGGCTCGATGCGCATTGCCGCCATCGACATGGGGTCGAACTCGTTTCACCTGTTGGTGGTCGACGCCCACCCGGACGGCTCGTTCGACACGTTGCTCCGGGAGAAGGAGATGCTGCGCCTGGGCGAGGTCGTGACCCGTGCGGGCTCGATCGGGGAGACAGAGGTCGAGCGCATCCTCGACACGCTGCGACGATTCGCCGCAATGTCGGCGTCGATCGGCGCCGCTGAGATCGTCGCCTGCGCGACCAGTGCCATGCGCGAGGCCGACAACTCCTCGATGATCGTCGACCTCATTCGCGAAGAGACCGGCATCGACGTCGAGGTCATCAGTGGTCGTCGGGAGGCCTCGCTCATCTTCTCCGCGGTGCGCGAAAGCGTGGCCCTCGAACCTGGTCCCGCCATCTGCTTCGATCTCGGTGGCGGGAGCCTCGAGGTGATGGTGGGCGACAACGCCGGTCTGCTCTGGTCGACCAGCGTGCATCTCGGTGCCGCCCGCCTCGCCACCCAGTTCCTCGAGAACGATCCTCCGACGACCGGCGAGCTCCGTCTCCTCGAGGCCCGCGTGCTCGAAGTTCTCGAGCCGGTCGCCCGCGAGGTCGCATCCTTCGAGCCCCGACTCATGGTGGGGACGAGCGGCACCTTCCTCGATCTCGCCAGGATGGCCCATGCGGCCAGGTCGGGCTCCGTCCCGCAATCGGTGAACCAACTCGTTGTCCGTCGCAGTGACCTCGAAAAGGTGCACGAGAAGCTGCTGGCGGTTCCGGCTGGAGCGCGGGCCAAGTTCGCCGGCCTCGACGCCCGTCGGGCCGATCAGATCCCGGGCGGATCGACGCTGCTCCTCACGGTGATGGCCCTGTTCGGGTTCGACGAGTTGATGGTGGGCGAGTGGGCGTTGCGCGAGGGCATCGTCCTCGACGCCATTCGAAAACACGAGGTGGCCGAGTGGACCAACGACGCCGAGGCCATCCGCCGGTCATCGGTCGTCGGACTGGCTCGCCGGTGCAACTGGGACGAGGGCCACGCCACCCAGGTCGCTCGCTTGGCCACGACGCTCTTCGACCAGACACTGCCGCTGCACCACCTCGGCGGGAGTGATCGTGAGCTCCTCGAGCATGCTGCTCTGCTCCACGACATCGGCGAGCACGTGGCGGTCGAGGGCCATCACAAGCACACCGCTTACCTCATCGAGCATGCGACGCTCCGGGGGTTCAGCCCCGATGACATCGGTGTCTTGGCGACGCTCGGGCGCTACCACCGCCGGAACGATCCGAAGGCATCGTTCGAACCATTCGGCCGTCTCCCTCCTCCCCGCAGGACGGAGGCGCTGCAACTGCTGTCGCTGCTGCGCCTTGCCGACGGGCTCGACCGTGGGCATGCCTCGACGGTCGACGGGATCGACGTCGAACTCACCGCGACGCACGCTCGTCTGCTGGTGACGTCGAACGGCGACATGGATCTCGAGCTGTGGGGTCTGCGGCGAAAGGTCGAACTCTTCGAGAGGCTCTTCGATCGCAAGGTCGAGGTCGTGGCCGCCGACCACCCATCGCTGGCGGTCAGACCATGACTTCTCCGCTGCAGCTCGAATTCGTCTTGTCGGCCACCGATGTCGATGACCTTCCGCCCACGACGGCCGAGATCGCCATCGTCGGACGTTCGAACGTGGGGAAGTCGTCGTTGATCAATGCCGTCGCCAACCGCAAGAAACTGGCGATGGTGTCGAATAGGCCCGGGCGCACGCGGGTGCTCAACCTGTTCTCGCTTCCCGGTCACGGAACGGTGATGGACCTCCCCGGCTATGGCTATGCCGCGACCTCGCGCACCGAGCGGGAGAAATGGCAGGGAATGATCGAGGGCTACCTACTCAACCGTGAGCCGCTCGACATGATCGTCGTGCTCGTCGACGGAGAGATCGGGCCGACGAAGCTCGATCTGACCATGCTCGAGTGGGCCACCGGGAACGACCTCCCGCACAGCATCGTCGCCACGAAGCACGACAAGATCAAAGCGTTGCAACGCGACAAGCGGCGGGCCGAGCTCACGACGAGATGCGGGCGGCCGGCAGACGAGATTCTCTGGGTGAGCGCGTCGAAGGGCACGGGCATCGACGCCCTCCGGGGCCGGATACTCCACTGGCTCAGCGGAGCTGCCGACATCGACCAGGGCTGAGCGAAACCGAGCTCGAAGACTTATCCGAAGCGGCCGGTGATGTAGTCGTCGGTGCGCTGGTCGGACGGTGAGGTGAACAACGTGTTCGTGCGGTCGACCTCGACCAACACCCCGGTGCGGCTGCCGTTCTCATCGACCTCGGCGGTGAAGAAGGCCGTCACGTCGGAGACCCGCGCAGCCTGTTGCATGTTGTGAGTCACGATCACGATCGTGTACTCCTCCTTCAGTTCGGCCATCAGTTCTTCGATCCGGATCGTGGCGATCGGGTCGAGGGCCGAACAGGGCTCGTCCATGAGGATCACCTCCGGCTTCACGGCGATGGCCCGAGCGATGCACAGCCGTTGCTGCTGTCCGCCGGAGAGGGAGAAGGCACTCTGCTTCAGCTTGTCCTTGACCTCGTCCCAAAGGGCGGCGCGGCGCAGTGACTGCTCGACCAGTTCATCCATGTTCTTCGGCTTCACGCCGTTGACCTTGGGTCCGAAGGCGATGTTGTCGTAGATCGACTTGGGGAAGGGGTTCGGCTTCTGGAAGACCATGCCGATCCGCCGCCGCACCTCGATCGGATCGACGTCGGCGCCGTAGAGATCCTGCCCGTGATAGCCGATGCGGCCTTCGACCCGAGTGCCGGGGATGAGGTCGTTCATGCGGTTGAGGCAGCGGATGAAGGTGCTCTTGCCACACCCCGACGGACCGATGAGGGCGGTGATGCGCTGCCTGCGGATGGTGAGGTCGACGTTGCGAAGCGCTCGGAACGCCCCGTAATAGAAGTCGAGGGCTTCGACGGTGAAGACAGGATTGCTGTCGTCGGCCAGGACGTTCTCGTCGGGACGCAACTGCGGCGCCCGTACCGGGGGGGTGGTGAGGACGGAGGGGGCGTCGGCCATGCACTGACGATCTTGCCCTGACATCGAGGCGGGCTCAAACCTCGGGACCCACCGATATGGCCTTTCACGCCTGCCTCCCGTCCTTTCGACCGCTTCTCTCCGTTCTTTCACCCTCCGTTCACCTGCCGTCCACCTTCAGGTCCCGTCCTGGCCAGCCGCCCTCGTTACCGTCAGCGCATGACCCTCAAGACCTCCCGACTCGTGCGGCTCCTGGCCGCCCTGTTCGCCATCGCCCTCGTGGCCGGCGCCTGCGGTGGAAACAACGACCCCAAAACCTCCGACTCCGGTGCGGACGCATCCGCCGACACCGCCGGCAAGGGAGGTGCCGATGAGCCCGCATTGACGGCCACCCTCAACGCTTCCGGGGCCACGTTCCCCCAGGCGTTCTACGAGGAAGTGATCGGCGCCTACAACGAGGTGCAGCCGAAGGTGACGATCAACTACGGCGGCGGCGGATCAGGCAAAGGACGCCAGGAACTGCAGGACCAGGTCGTCGACTTCGCCGGCTCCGACGGCATCGTCAAGCCCGAGGACGTTCCCAAGTTCAAGGGCGAGTTCGTGTACATCCCGACGGTGAGCGCGCCGATCACGGTCAGCTACAACCTCGACGGGGTCAAGGATCTGCAGCTCGACGCCGACTCCATCGCCAAGATCTTCCAGCGCCAGATCACGACCTGGGACGACGCCGCTCTCAAGGGGCTGAATCCCAGCGCCAAGCTGCCATCGACACCCATCACCGTCGTCCATCGTTCGGACGGGTCGGGAACGACCGAGAACTTCACCAAGTACCTCGTCGCTGCGGCCCCGAGCACGTGGACCCTCAAGTCGGGCTCCACTGTCGAATGGCCGGCCGACACCCAGGCAGGCAACGGAAACTCCGGCGTGGCCTCCACCGTGAAGAGCACGGCCGGCGCCATCGGCTACGTCGACCTCTCCGATGCCAAGGCATCGAAGCTCCAACTGGCCCAGCTCAAGAACGCCGCCGGCAAGTTCGTGGCCCCGACGGTCGACGGGGCGTCGGCAGCTCTCGAGGGGGCCACGGTGGCGGCCGACCTGACGTACAACCCCCTCAACGCCCCCGGCGACAAGGCCTATCCGATCGCCGCCCCGACCTGGATCCTGGTGTATGCCAACCAGACCGATAAGGCCAAGGCCGACGCCATCAAGTCGTTCCTCCGCTTCCTCTTGACCGATGGCCAAGACCTCGCCAAGGATGTGGATTACGCGCCGCTCTCGGTTTCGCTCCGGGAGAAGGCACTGGCCCAACTCGACAAGATCAAGGTCGCCTGACCTCGCATCATCGCTGGCCGACGGTGGGTCCGAAAGAAGTTCGGGTCCGGGGTCGGCGCTCTCCATGACGACCACGACGACCACGCGTACGACGCCATCCGCCCCGACAGAGCCTCTGCTTCTCCACGCCGCGAGGCCGGCCGTGGCCGACGCCGCCTTCCGCTTTGCCAGCCTCGTGTGCGGTCTCGCCGTGCTCGCCATCCTCGGTCTCATCGCCCTGTCGATGACCCAGAAGGCGATGCCGGCATTTCGCAGCGAAGGCCTGGGCTTCATCACGGGCACGCGCTGGGCGCCGAACGACAACGTGTTCGGCGCCCTGGCGTTCGTGTACGGCACCCTCGTGGTTGCAGCCATCGCGATGGTGATGGCCGCACCGGTCAGCATCGGGATTGCTCTCTTTCTCTCCGAGGTGGCGCCGCGACGGTTCCGCAAGCCGGTCTCATACTTCGTCGACCTCCTGGCGGCAATCCCATCGGTCGTCTATGGCCTATGGGGTGTCGTCGTGCTGGCGCCGTTCATCTTGGGTCCGTACCAGTCGG
>JBKJLN010000301.1:0-3447 GCA_046596935.1 Acidimicrobiales bacterium | reverse complement strand
TCGAGTACCTGCACATCCAGGAACCGGCCGAGCAGCGGTGGATCCAGGAGCAGGTCGAGGGCCGCTCGTGGTCCACCAGCCCCGAGGAGCAGCACCACGTCCTCGACCGGCTCAACGCCGCCGAGGCCCTCGAGAAGTTCCTCGACACCAAGTACCGGGGGGCCAAGCGCTTCGGCATCGAGGGAGCCGAGTCGGCCATCGTGATCGCCGACGTCGTGCTCGACGAAGCCGCCAAGGCGGGCATGGTCGAGGCGGTGATGGGGATGGCCCATCGCGGCCGCCTGAACGTCCTCGCCAACATCGTCGGCAAGTCCTACAAGGAGATCTTCCGCGACTTCGAGGGCGACCTCGATCCGTCGACGGTCCAGGGATCCGGCGACGTCAAGTACCACAAGGGGTTCACCGGCAAGTTCGTCGGCATGTCGGGCAAGGACATCCCCGTCAGCCTGGCCGCCAACCCGAGTCACCTCGAGGCCGTCGACCCCATCGTCGAAGGAATCGCTCGAGCCAAGCAGGACGACCTCGACCAGGGCGTCACCTATCCGATCCTCCCGCTGTTGTTGCACGGGGACGCCGCCTTCGCCGGGCAGGGCGTCGTGGGCGAGACGCTCAACCTCTCGCAGCTGCGGGGCTATCGCACCGGCGGCACCGTCCACCTCGTCATCAACAACCAGGTCGGCTTCACCACAAACCCCGACGAGGCCCGGTCTTCGGTCTACGCCACCGACGTGGCCAAGATGGTCCAGGCCCCGATCTTCCACGTGAATGGTGACGACCCCGAGGCCTGCGCGCGAGTGGCTCGCCTCGCTTTCGCTTTCCGCCAGACGTTCCACAAGGACGTCGTCATCGACATGGTGTGTTACCGGCGGATGGGCCACAACGAGGGCGACGACCCCCGCCTGACCCAGCCGAAGATGTACGAGCGGATCGACAACCGCCGCACCGTCCGCAAGATCTACACCGAGGCCCTCATCAAGCGCGGCGACATCTCCTTGGAGGATGCCGAGAAAGCCATGGAGGACTTCTCCTCCCGCCTCTCCGTGGCGTTGGAAGAGACGCGCTCGACCGCGGCCCCGAAGTTCACCTCGGTGCCGCCCCCGCCCACCGAGCGCCTGCTCCCGGACGTCGAGACCAAGGTGGCCGACCGCGCGCTGCTCGACACCATCGCCGGGCTCGTGACCTCAGCGCCCGAAGGCTTCAACCTCAATCCGAAGCTGGCCAAGGTGTTCGAGGCCCGGACCAAGCTGTACGGCGAAGGACAGGTCGATTGGGCGCTTGGTGAGGCCTTCGCCTACGGCACCCTCCTGGCCGACGGCCACGACGTGCGCCTCGCCGGACAGGACTCGAGTCGCGGCACCTTTGGCCATCGCAACGCCGTTCTCGTCGATACGCAAACCGAAGAAGAGGTCGTCGCCCTCAGCCGCCTCGGCGCCGACGGCCGCTTCTTCATCTACGACTCCTTGCTCTCCGAGTACGCAGCGATGGGTTTCGAGTACGGCTACTCGGTGGCCGCCGAGAACGCCCTCGTGCTGTGGGAGGCCCAGTTCGGCGACTTCGTGAACTGCGCCCAGGTCGTCGTCGACCAGTTCCTCTCATCAGCCGAGGACAAGTGGGGGCAGACCTCCAACCTCGTTCTCCTGCTCCCGCACGGGTACGAAGGGCAAGGCCCCGAGCACTCCTCGGCCCGGGTCGAGCGCTTCCTCACCCTCTGCGCCAACAACAACATGCAGGTGGCCAACCTCACGTCGGCGGCCCAGCTCTTCCACGCCCTCCGACGCCAGATGAAGCGCACCGAGCGCAAGCCCCTCATCGTCTTCACCACCAAGAGCGGGCTCCGTGCAACCTGGAGCCGGTCGCCGGTCGAGGAGTTCACCGATGGCACCTTCCACGAGGTGCTGGATGACCCTGCGACCATGGACGAACCCGCGAACGTGCAGCGGGTCGTGCTGTGCACCGGCAAGGTCGCCTTCGACGCCATGAAAGATCGCGACAAGCGGTCGGCGCCGGTGGCGGTCGTGCGGGTCGAGCAGATGTACCCCTGGCCCGAGGATCACATCACCGAGGTGTTGGCCCGCTACGAGCACGCCAACGAGATCGTCTGGCTGCAGGAAGAGCCCGAGAACATGGGGGCGTGGTCGTTCGTCCACGGCCGCATGCACAAGCTGCTGCGCGAGGACTTCCAGCTCCGCCACGTGGCGCGGGTCGCTTCCGGCTCACCGGCCGCCGGCTCGGCTTACCTCCATGAGCTCGAGACCGCCGACCTCATGAACCGGGTCTTCGAAGGCCTCTGACCCGGCGGCGGCCCTGCTCCCACGCCGCTTTCCGTTGCGAATGGTGGTCAGGGCACGCGCTCGTGACGGGAAGCGGATCGAGGCCGTCAGCGGAGGGCGAAGCCGACGATCGACTCGAGTTCGGCGAGGGCCAGGCTGGGCTCGCCGACCTTGATTGTCTGCATGCCGAGGGCCTTGGCCGGCTTGAGGTTCACCCCGAGGTCATCGAGGAAAACGGCTTCGGTCGGCGCGACGTCGAGGGTCTCGCACGCCAGCTCGTAGAACCGCGGGTCAGGCTTTCGATACCCGACCTTGCTCGACTCGATCACGGCGTCGAAGAGCGAGAGCACCTCGTCCCGCCCGCTCGCTCGTGCCCGTTCGGGAAAGTCGTTGAACCCGACGACATTGTTGGTGAGGCACGCCGTCTTGAATCGCTCGCCGCAGCGCCGCAAGGCCTCGACCATCTCGGGACGGATCTCGCCGGCCAACAGCGGCATGACCTCGCGCGCCGAGAGCGCGTGGCCGGCGGCGCGGGCCTCTTCCTCGAAAAGGTCGCAGAACGCGTCGAACGTCACCTCGCTGCGCTCGAACTTGGCCCACGCATTGGTGTCGGGGTTGGTGGCGTTGATGGTGCGGATGAAGTCCTTGGGCAGGCCCTTTTCGCGCTCGTAGCGAGCGAAGGCTTCGAAGGGGCTCGAGAGGATCACGCCGCCGAAGTCCCACAACACCGCCTTGATATCTGTCGTGCCGGGAAGATCGGTCATGCCAGGAAGTCTTCGGCGAGCGACGTCCAGAGTTCGGTCGACAGTCGGAGCGACTCCTGATCGACCCGCTCGTCGTCGCCGTGGAACATGGAGCCGAACTCCTCGAAGCCGATCTTCTCGCTAAAGAGACCGAAGCCGTAGGAGGGGATGCCCTGGCGGCGAAAGAAGCGGGCATCGGTGGCGCCGACGGTGAGGAACGGGATGTTCTGTGACCCTGGAGCGACACGGTCGGTGGCGCGCTGCAGCGCGTCCCACAACGGTGTGTCGATGGGTGAGGAGGTGGATGGATCGTCGTTGGCCCGCAGCAGTTCCACTGATGACGCCAGGTCGGGCCCGATGATCTCGTCGAGTTGCGCTCGCACCTCCTCGGCGGTCTGGCCGGGAAGAGTGCGGATGTCGATCTCGAGCTCGAC
>JBKJLN010000261.1:0-3402 GCA_046596935.1 Acidimicrobiales bacterium | reverse complement strand
TCCTCGATGCCTTTCCCGACAGCCCGCCGGCGACCATCGTGGAGGAGATCGGAGCGCACGGAATCCGTCTTCGCCTCCCGACAGCGACCACCCATCGCCGACCCGGGGGGCACGGTCAGCGGCCCGACGTTGATGACTCTCGCCGACACCGGCGCCTGGCTCGCCGTCATCGCCGAGATCGGGCCGGTCGCGTTGGCGGTCACGACGAGCCTCCACATCGATTTCCTCCGTAAGCCCGCATTGGTCGACGTGATCGCCGAAGCCACCGTCTTGAAGCTGGGAAAACGCTTGGCGGTGATCGACGTCGCTCTGCGCTCGGACGGATCAGCCGATCTCGTCGCCAAGGCGCAGGTGACCTACTCGATCCCGCCGCGCTGACCTCACCCGAGCACCAGCGCGCACCATCCGTCGAGCTCGGTCCGTTGCTGGACTCGCAACGTCGGAAAGGCGGCTACGACGTGTCGCCACCGGTCCTCGAGCATTCCTGAGAGCACAATTGATGCCCCAGGCCGCATGTGCGCGCACAGGTCGTCGGCAAGGTCGACGACGAGTGGCGACCCCAGGTTGGCTACGACGAGATCGAACTGATCGTCGAAATCGGCGAGGGCGCGATCTGACACCTCGATGGCATCGGATACGCCGTTGGCTTCGGCGTTGTTCGTCGTGGCCTCTACGGCCGCGGGATCAATGTCGATGGCCGTGACCCGTCCCGACCCGAGAAGGGACGCACCGATGGCGAGCGCACCGCTCCCGCAGCCGACGTCGAGCACGGTTGTCCCCGGCCGCACGAGTCGCGACAGCTCGTCGAGCGCCAGCAACGTCGAGGGATGGGACCCGGTGCCGAAGCTCCGACCGGCGTCGACGACGAGGTCGATCTCTCCCTCTTTCACCTCGACCTCCACCCAAGGCGGGTGGACGACGAAGGCGCCCGCGCGTGCAGCGCGGGCGTAGGGCCGCCAGCCGTCCCACCAGGCGCCATCGTCGACTTCGACCCGGCAGGACCAGCGCTCGGCTACGACACCGGGGCACGAGTCGAGGTCAGCGGTGAGCACGACGACATCGGGCGTGGTCGCCGCGGCTTCCTCGACCCCCGTTGCGCCCGCCGCCCACAAGAGGTCGGCGGCGATCTCGGCCTCGATCCGCGGTACCTCGACTCGGATCATCTTCGGCGGACCGTAGCGTGCAGGCATGCTCTCGTTGGCCGACGTCGAAGCTGCAGCGGTGCGTCTTGCGGGCGTTGCCCATCGCACCCCGGTGCTCACCTCGGCGACGCTCGATGCACGAACGGGTGCGTCGGTCTTCGTGAAAGCCGAGCACCTCCAACGCAGCGGCGCCTTCAAGTTCAGGGGTGCCTACAACAAGCTGTCAACGCTGTCGGACGAGGAGCGTCGCCAAGGCGTCTTGGCGTTCTCGTCGGGCAACCATGCCGGCGCAGTTGCGCTGGCGGCGCAGCTCCTCGGCATCGAGGCGGTGATTCTCATGCCCACCGATGCCCCGGCGGCCAAGGTTGCGGCGACGCGGGAGTACGGCGCCGAGATCGTGACCTTCGATCGCTACGCCGATGATCGGGAGGCCCTCGGAACGGCGCTGCAGCGCGAGCGCGAGCTCGTGCTCGTTCCTCCGTTCGACGACGAGTTGGTAATGGCCGGGCAGGGCACGGCGATGTTGGAGCTCGTGGCCGATGTTCCCGATCTCGACGTGGTCGTGGTGCCCGTCGGCGGCGGGGGACTGCTCGCCGGCACCGCCGTCGTCGCGGCCGCCCAGGCCCGCCCGATTCGAGTCATCGGCGTGGAGCCGGAGGCCGGGGACGACACGCGCCGCTCGTTGCAAGCAGGCGAACGGGTCACGATCCCCATTCCCCAGACCATCGCCGACGGCCAGCAGATCGCCACGCCGGGTCGGCTCACGTTCGCGGTCAACTCGGAGTTGGTCGACGAGATCGTGCTCGTCTCCGATGCCGAGCTCCTCGACGCCATGGCCTTTGCTTTCGACCGGATGAAGCAGGTCGTCGAGCCGAGCGGGGCGTGCGCGCTTGCAGCCGTGCTGGCTGGTCGGATCGCAACGGATGGCCTGCGCATCGGCCTCATCGTCTCGGGCGGCAACCTCGGAGTCGCCCGGATGGTCGGGCTGTTCAGCGGACGAGCGTGACGGCGACCGTCTTGGCCTGGAGCACCGCTTCGATGGGCGTGACGCCGAGACCGGGGCCGGTGGGAAGCCGGAGTTGACCGTGGTCGAGCACGAACGGTTCGGTCAGATCCTGCGGGAACCAGCGGGCGCTGGCGGAAAGGTCGCCGGGGAGGGTGAAGCCGGGCAGCGAGGCCAAGGCGACGTTGGCGGCGCGACCGAGCCCCGTCTCGAGCATCCCCCCACACCACACGGGTACGCCCCGTTCGACGCAGAGGTCGTGGATGCGAACAGCCTCGAGCAACCCCCCGACCCGTCCGGCCTTCAGGTTCACGATCGAACAGGCGCCGGCATCCAAGGCGCGAACGGCGGAGGCAACAGAAGTGATCGATTCGTCGAGACAGATCGGCGTGGCTAATCGTTGTGCAAGTGCGGCATGGCCGGCGAGATCGTCTTCGGCCAAGGGCTGCTCGATGAGGACGAGGCCGAACTCGTCGAGGCGCGAGAGGTGGTCTGCGTCGGCGATGCCGTAGGCAGCGTTGGCGTCGACCTGCAGCAGCACGTCGGGCCCGATGGCGGCGCGCACGGCGGCGATGGGCTCGACGTCCCAACCCGGCTCGATCTTGCACTTGATGCGCTTGTAACCCTCCCCGACGTGGCCCACCACGACCTCGACGAGGGCGTCGATCGACGAATGGATCCCGACCGACACGCCGGCGTCGACCGCGGTGCGCGTGCCGCCGAGGGCGTCGGCGAGGGCGACCCCCGATGCCCGCAGCTCGGCGTCGAGTACGGCCATCTCCACCGCTGCCTTGGCCATGGGGTGGCCCTTCATGTCTCCGAGTACCGACGCGACCGACGAAGCCGAAACCGGGCCGCGATCCATCGCCGCGCCCAATCGAGGGAGCAGGTGGTGGGCGAGGACGTCCCAGGCACCGCCGGCGTACTCGGCCGAGTAGGTCGGTTCACCCAGGGCTACACACTCCCCCCACCCCTCGGCGCCGTCGGGGTCGCCCAGGAAGCGGACGAGCACGACGTCCTTGACCGTCTCCGTCCCGAACGAGGTCCGGAAGGGGGACGCCAGCGGCAGGTGGAGTCGCCGGAGCTCGTACTCGTTACGAAGCGTCAGGATCGAGGGCCAGGCTGAGGGAGTTGATGCAATAGCGCTGACCACCCTTGTCGCTGGGTCCGTCGTCGAACACGTGTCCGAGGTGACCGTCGCACTTCGCGCACCGCACCTCGACTCGAACCATGCCGTGGCTGCGATCCTCGATCAGC
>JBKJLN010000254.1:0-3150 GCA_046596935.1 Acidimicrobiales bacterium | reverse complement strand
GGTCGACGATGGCGGCCTCGACATCGTCGACCTTCACCACGTCGGTGGCGATAGCTGCGAGGCGACGCTCGATCTCTCCACCGGCGGCCCGGTGGGCACCACTGCGGATCGACGTCGAGGCGGCCGAGCGAAACGTGACGAGGAGATCGCCAGGGTGATCCGACGACGCCACTGGCCCGGCAGCGACGGCCGCTGGCACGGATGATGCCACCACGACGAGGGTGAGCAGGGCCGGAATTGCAGCCAGAGAGCGGAGGCGCACGACCTCGAAGGCTACGGCAGCCCCGAACTAAGATTGACGCGCCGTGGCCACCTCCTCGCTTCCCCGGGTCCTGCCGCGCGCCGGGCTCGCCGAGTCGGTGGCCGCTGCGGCCGCCGACCGCGCTGCCCAGCAGAATTTTCCGACGGCCAAGATCGCTCGCATTCGCGCCGCCGCCGCCCGGCTGGCGGCCAGCGAGTACCGGCCGGACGATCTCCGCCATGGGGCGCTTCTGATCGAACGCCAAGCGACCCTCGACCTGCAGGTGCCGACGGCCTCGCGTGTGCCCGGCGTCTCGGTGATCAAACGGGTGCTGAAGAAGTCGATGATCTGGTACCTCCGGTATCTCGGGCACCAGATCTCGGCCTTCGGTCAGGCAACAGCCCGATTCGGGGTGACCGTCGCCAATCGCGTCGATGGCCTGGAATCCGACCTCGGTGATCTCCAGGAACGTGTGGCCAAGCTCGAGGCCGCACAACGCAATGGCGACGGCGACGCCCAACGGTGACCAAGACACTGCACCAGTTCGTGCCGAACCTGGCCGCCGGTGATGCCATCGGTGTGCACGTCCGCCTCACCCAGGCGGCGTTGCGGGCGGCGGGTTGGGAGTCGGAGATCTTCTATGACGACGCCCAGGCTGCGGTCAAGAAACTGGGCCGGCACTACTCGACCTGGGATCGTGCCGTCGACGGTCAGAACGGCAACGCCTGGGTGCTGTTCCAGCTGTCCACTGGCAGCCGGATGACGCCGTTCCTGCTCGATCAGGACATCCCATTCGGCGTGTACTTCCACAACATCACGCCCCCGATCTACTTCGACCGATGGGAACCCGGGGCGTCGGAGAACCTGCGCACGGCGCTGGCCGAGGTCCGCCGCTTGGCCCCTCAGGCCAGGTTCGCTCTGGCCAACTCGACCTTCAGCGAGGGCGATCTGATCGAGGCGGGTTTCTCTCCGACGGCGGTCAGCCCCGTGCTGTTCGACGCCAAGGAGCTTGCGGGAACACCGAACGAGCGACTGCTGCAGCGCATCCGGAGGGACGCCTCCGACGGCGGCGCCCGGTGGCTGTTCATCGGGCGGGCGGCGCCGAACAAGTGCCAGCACGATCTCATCGCCGCCTTTGCGGCCTACCGCGAGATCTACGACCCGAACGCGCGCCTCACGCTCGTCGGCGGTCGCACGTCGAACGTCTATTACCGATCCCTGGAGTTGCTGGCCGACGAGCTCGGTGTGGGGGGCGGCGTCGTCGAGTTCACCGACACGATCTCCCACGAAGAGAAGCTCGCCTGGTACCGCGGCTCGGATGTGTTCGTCTGCCTCAGCGACCACGAGGGCTTCAAAGTGCCGCTGGTCGAGGCGATGCACTTCGGCATTCCGGTAGTCGCATTCGCAGGCACGGCGGTGCCGGAGACGGTCGGCGACGCCGCCCTGCTGCTCGACGATAAGGACCCGCTCCTCGTGGCCACCGCCGTCCACCGCGTGTTGACCGACGACGAGCTGCGGGCCGACCTCGTGGGCGCCGGCCACAAGCGGGCCGAGGAGTTCTCCCTCGATCGCACCAGCCGCCACCTTCTCGAACTCCTCGACGGTTTCGTCCGGTGAGCAAGGGACGTCTTGCCTTCGTCACGCCGCGCTATGGCGACGAGGTCGTCGGTGGTTCGGAGTCGGTGTTGCGGGAGGCGGCCCAAGGTCTGGTCGAGCGCGGTTGGGAAGTCGACATCCTGACGACCTGCGCCATCGACCACCACACCTGGTCCAACGCCATGCCGCCGGGAGAGTTCGTCGCCGACGGCGTGCACATCCGGCGCTTCCCGACCGTGCACGACGGCGACAAGACCAACCGCGACGTCATCGAAGGTCGCATCCAACTCGGGCTCACCGTCACCGCCGACGAGCAGCGACTCTGGCTCAACGGCACCTTCCGGGTGCCCGAGCTCTTCCATCACCTCGTGGTCCACGCGGAGGAGTACCGGGCCATCGTGATGTCGCCCTACCTCTTCTGGACGACGGTGAGCTGTTCGGTGGTGGCGCCCGAGCGCACCATCGTGATGCCCTGCCTCCACGACGAGTACTACGCCTACCTCGATGTGATCCGCCCCGTGCTCAGCGATCCGGCGCAGGTCTGGTTCCTCTCCGAACCCGAGCACCACCTGGGCCATCGCTTGGCCGACCTGGCGCCGCATCACGTGACCGGCGCCGGCTTGCACGTGCCCGAACAAGGCGATCCGGCGAAAGGCCGCTCGATGGCCGGAACCGACCGGCCATTCCTCTATTACGCAGGTCGGCGAGAGGGCGGCAAGGGATGGGATCAGCTCCTCGGAGCCTTCACCCGGGCCGTCGTCGAGTTCGGTTCCGATCTCGATCTGGTGACGTCGGGTGTCGGACCGGTTCTGCCGGCGGCGGTCGTGGCGGCGCGTGTGCACGACCTCGGCCGGTTGCCCTACGACGACCTGAGTCACCTCTTCGCCGCCGCCGCTGCCTACGTGCAGCCGAGCACCAACGAGAGCTTCTCCCGCACGATCATGGAGTCGTGGCTGGCCGGTACCGGGGTCATCGCCAACGGCGGGAGCGCAGTGGTGGCCTGGCATTGCGAACGGTCGGGCGCCGGCATCACCTACGACGATCCCGACGAGTTAGTCCAGGCGATCGTGTTGGTGGGCGAGCGTCCCGAAGCCCTCAAGGCGCTCGGTCCGAGGGGACGGGACTACGTCTTGCGCGAGTACACGTGGCCGACCGTTCTCGACCGCATGGAAGCGGCGCTCGCGGAGTTGCCGGTATGAACGCAACTCCGAAGCGACGTCGCGTCGTCGTCGCCGCGCCCTATCCGACGATGCCGGGGCCCGAGGCGGCCGCCACCTTCTCGATGGTGCGAGCAATGGTGAAGGCGGGCGACG
>JBKJLN010000172.1:0-2633 GCA_046596935.1 Acidimicrobiales bacterium | reverse complement strand
GCGGCCGCCGTCGAGGTGGCGGACTGAGCCGTGCGCATCACCCGCATCTACCTCCGCAACTACCGGGTCTTCGAACAGGAGCTCGACCTCGAAGTGCCCACAGGACTCGTCGGCATCTACGGCGTCAACGGTGGCGGCAAGTCGAGCCTGATCGAGAGCATCCTCTGGACGCTGTACGGGCGCAGCCGCACTCGCAACGAGGAGATCCGCACCACCGGCGTGCTGGCCGATTGCATCACCGAGCTCGAGTTCGAGCACGAAGGCCACCTCTACCTCGTCCGACGCACGATCTCGGGGATCAACTCGACGGTGAAAGCCGAGGCGTTCGCCAACGGCGCCCAGGTGGCCAACGGTGTCGGCGACGTGAAGCGCTACGTCCACTCGGTGCTCGGCATGGACGACGCCGCCTTCCGTGCTTCAGTGTTCGCTGAGCAGAAGCAGGTCGCAGCGTTCAGCCTCAAGCGACCGGCCGAACGTCGCGACCTGGTGCTGAAGCTCTTGGGCATCACGCCCCTCGATGCCGCCCGCAACCGCGCCCGGGCCGACGCCACCGCCGCACGCGAACGGGTCGAGCAGGTTCGGGGGATGCTGCTCGATCTCGACGTCCTCCGTCCCGCCGCCGAACAGGCCGCCGCCACCGCCGAGATCGCGGCCGCCGATGCCCAGAGCGAGTCGGCCGCCACCGAGACCGCACGGACATCCTTCGCCGCCGCTGAGCTCGCCTTCGCGCAACTCGACGAGATCCGGATCGAGCACGAGGCGCTGCTCCGCGACGGGAAAGCAGCCCGGGCGGAGATCGATCAGGCTGCTGCGCGGGTCGACGCCAAGGTTGCCGAACTCGCCGAGCTCGCCGGTGCCGAGGCCGAATTGGCGGCCGCTCTGGCCGCCGCCCAAGGGCTGGACGAGCTCGAGAACAGCTTGCGCCTCGTCGAGCGGGTAACAGCCGCTGTCGATGCGTTGGCGCGCGTGCCGATGGTCGAGGCTGTCGCCGAGCCCGATGAGTCTGGGCTCGAGGCCGCGCGGCTGGCGGCTGGCGATCGGCGGGCCGCGCTCGATGGCATCCTCGGAGAGCATCGGGCCGCCGGCGCCGAGGTCGAGCGCGCCCGCCAACAACTCCAACGATCGTCGACGCTGTCGGCCGAAGAGCCCTGCCTGGTGTGCGGGCAGGCCCTCGGTGCCGCCTTCGCCTCCGTTCAGGATCATCGACGCCGCGAGCTGGCCGAGGCCGAGCAGCGGCTCTCCGAGCTCGATGAGCGTCGGGTGGATCTGGCCGCAGAGGTCGCCGAGACGACGGCTGCGTTCGAGCGGCAGACGGTGGCCGTGCAACAGGCCCGGGCGGCCCGACAAGCGATGGAGCGCCAGCGGGCCGAGCGGGCAGCCGCCGAGGCGAGCCTCGAACAGGCCGTGTCCGCCCTCGGTCGGCCCGCCGAACCGAACGAGACCGAGCGCCTCGGCACCGATGTCGCCACTCGTCGGCAAGCGGCGCGGACGGCCGACCAGCTCACTGGCCGCCTGCGGCGCAAACCCGCAGCCGAAGCCGAACTCGCCACGGAGCGGGAGCGCCTCGCCGACGCCGAAGGCCGCAGGACGATCCTGCTCGACAAGGTGCGTGCACTCGGGTTCGACGGCGAACGCCTGACCGACGCCCGCGCCAAGCGCGATGCAGCCAAGCTCGACGCCGACCGGCAACTGGCTCGCTTCGACGAGGCCCGCACCCGCGCCGCCGAGGCAAGGTTTCAGGCCGAGGCAGCCGCGCAGCGCCTGGCCGACGCCGAGGCACAACATGCGGCCCTGGCCGAAGAGTCGGAGACTTCCCGGCACCTCGGGCGGTTGGCCGAGTTGCTCAACGCCTTCCGGACGAACGTGGTCGCCACCGTCGGCCCGCGCCTCTCCGCCCAGGCGGCTGAGCTCTTCGCCGAGTTCACCGACTCCGAGTACGACCTGCTGCAGGTCGACGCCGAGACCTACGAGATCCAGATCGTCGACGCCGGCCGGACGTTCGGGATGGACCGATTTTCCGGTTCCGAGATCGACCTCGCCAACCTCGCCCTACGCATCGCCATCAGCGAGCACGTCCGCTTCCAGTCCGGCGGCGCCGTCGGCCTCCTCGTGCTCGACGAGGTCTTCGGCCCGCTCGACGACGACCGCAAGGAGCGCATGCTGTTGGCTCTCGAACGCCTCCGGGCCCGCTTCGGTCAGGTGCTCGTGGTCACCCACGCCAACGAGATCAAGGAACAGCTCCCGAGCGCCATCGAGGTCGTCAAGCTTCCCGGCCGCCGCGCCACCGCCCGCGTCGTCGGCATCTGAACTCCCCACCGCACCCGGGGGCGTGCGACACTGGGGGCGCAGTGAGCCGGCCGGGTGACCGCGGCTCGGACGGCGGGACCTTCGGGTGCCGGTGGACCGGGTCGAGGAAAGTCGGGGCTCCGTAGGGCAGGGTGCTGGTTAACGGCCAGTCGGGGTGACCCGCAGGAAAGTGCCACAGAGAACAGACCGCCGATGGCTTCCCGCTTGCGGGTCGCACAGGTGAGGGTGAAACGGTGCGGTAAGAGCGCACCAGCACCCGGGGCGACCCGGGTGGCTCGGCAAACCCCACTCGGAGCAAGGCCAAGCAGGGGTAGGGCGGCCCGTCC
>JBKJLN010000129.1:0-4637 GCA_046596935.1 Acidimicrobiales bacterium | reverse complement strand
GTCGAATTGGTGACGGTGGGCCAGCGGCGCGGACTCTCCGAGGGCGGCGGCGAGCGGCGATATGCGCTGGCGGTCGACACGGCCGCCCGTCAGGTCGTCGTCGGCAGCGAGGCCGAGCTGTTCACCGACGTCCTGCAGATCGGCAGTCTCTCCTGGACGGACGCGGCCCTCGAAGACGGGGCCGAGGTGTTGGTGCAGTCGAGCGCCCACGGGGAGGCGGTGGCCGCAGTGTTCAACTCGACAGCGGGCAGCCTCGAGTTCCGAGATCGCATCCGTCTCGTCGCACCGGGGCAGACAGTGGCGCTGTACGACGGCGATCGGGTCGTCGGTGCCGGCATCGCCGACTGATCTCGACTCCCGCCACCCGACGACCTCTTCACCAGGGTCGAAGGGTGACTGGTGGCGCGACGCCCGAGGGATCGGCGGCAAAGCGCGCTGGATCGGCCGTCGCCTTGTCGATCCCGTCCGATGGGACGACAGCCACACACGGCTTGCGGCCCACCCCACCTTCGCTCGATGCACACGACGAGAGATCCGGTTGGTGCGCCGAGCCGGTGACGAGTGCGTCATTCCGGCCGGCGCCATCCTCTGTCGCGAGGACCGCATCGGCTACTGGTTCTTCGTCGTTTCCACCGGCTCGGTTCGACTGACCCGAGAAGGTCGCGAGTGCGCCACGATCGGGGCCGGGGGTCACCTCGGCGACCTCTCCATCTTGGGCTTCGGGCCCCAACCGATGACGGCGACGGCGATCACCGACGTGTCGGCCTTCGTCCTCGGCCGCAAACCGTTGCTCGACCTCTCGGCGCTCCTCCCATCGCTGCAGCAAGGACTGTTCCCCGACGTCGCGGCCGACGCCTACGCCGGCCAGATCCGCCGATTGCGCGACGAAGGCGCAGCCGCGTGGCGGTTGCAGCCGCAGGGTCAACAGCCAGGGCTGGAGAGAGCCGACACGCTGCCGACCATGCTGCGGGTGTTCCCGGCCAAGGAAGACGTCGGCCCAAAGGCGGGATTTGCCAGCGTGGCGCTCGGGCGGGCGGTTGTACCTCGACTGCGGGTTCCGGTGCCGCGCCTCCTCAGCTGGCGAGCCACGGTTGCGTGCACCGTCGCTTCAGTGGCGGCGTTGCTGGCCCTCGGGTTCGGCTATCACCCCAACGTGCTGGTGGTGCACCCGACCACGGGGATCGACATCACCAACGACGTGCGCGTGAACGGCACGACCGTGCGACGTCCCACCGGCCGATTCGTGCTGACGGCCGTCAAGCTCGAACAGCCGACGGTGTTCGGGGCCGCACTCGCGCGGGCGAGGGGACGCGAAACCGTGCCACGCGCCGAGCATCCGGCGCGGCTGTTGCGTGCCGGCCGTCGCGACTACCTCGAGAGCCAGCGGCGGGCTGCAGCCGTCGTCGCCGGCGAGGCCGGGCTCGACCTGGCGAACCTCGACATCACCTTCGTCGATCGTCACCTCTCCGGCGGATCTGCCGGGCTCGTCTACGCCTTGCTCCTCGCCGACATCACCGGCCGCATCGACCTCGGTGGACGAGTGATCGCGGCGACGGGGGTGCTCGGACCCGACGGCGGGGTCGAAGCCGTCGGATTCGTCGACGAGAAGGGTGTCGCCGCCGAGCGCGCCGGGGCGATCGTGTTCTTCGTCCCCCGGGCAGGACGCGTGCCCCGCCATCCTCGGCACGTGCTCGCCGTGGAGTCGTTCGACGCCGCCCTCGATGCGCTCGCCCGTGGCGACGAAGCGTCAGGTCGGAGCGGCGACACCCATCCGTGATCGAAGCTCGGCGAGCACGCGACCTGGCCGAGTCGGGCTGAAGAGGATGTGATCGGCGTCGACGGTGACGCCGATGCCGCGACCGACCTTGGCCAACACCAGGGGCGCCTCTTCGCTCACGACGAGCTCGAGGGCAAGGCCGGCAGCTCGTTGGGTGAGATCGAGGGCTGAGGACGTGGGTGACGCGAGTTCGACCTTGGTGATCTTGGCCTTGGGGAACAGCACCGGGTCAGCGAGGCTCATGGCGTCGTGGAGCACCAGCCCGGCGGGCACGAACACGACCCATCGCCGCGACAAGCCATGGAGCGCTCGAGCGAGTACCACGGCGGCCGGAAGCCCGGCGGCCAGCACGAGAATGCCGGCGATCCAGCGCTCGGCGGCGAGAAGAAGGATGCCGGCGACGGGCGCGCCAACCGTGATGACCGACGCCAGCACGAGGGGCCCGAGAAGGAGCGGCGTCGGGACGCGAAGTGGAAACCGTCGCTCGTTCGGATACGCAGGCCCGTTCACGAAGGTCTCGCCGGTCTCAGGGAGAAACGCCAGCACGGCGGCGACGATGGCGGCGGCAAGGGCAACGAACCCCGCAGCACCGAGGTCGTTGCTGGCGGCCCACGCGGTCGTGACGACGGCGGCCGGCGACAGGATGCGAAGCGCAGTCAATGCGATCGGATGGGAGACGAGCGACGCGCAGACGCCGCCTCCCCAGGCGGCCCACAGGAGCACGGAGGCCGCAGTCCGCACGGCCATCGACCGGCCATCGAGGACGCCGGCGAACGCCGGCCCGGCCGCGAGTGCCAGCGCCGCCCAGGCAGCACGCACGGCCCAGGGAAAGAGGCGGGTCGGGTCCATCGGCCATCCATGCTCGCAGAGCCGTTCGCGAAGCCACCAACCGGTCGACCGAATTTTCCCTTTGGATCGGCGCTCGGTAGCGTGAGCCTTCGACGTCCAGGGGGAGGCACCATGGCTGACGAGATCCGACTCGTCGACCTCGAGGTCATCAAGCGGTACAGCCTCGCCGTACGCCAAGAGTCGGCGCCCGCGGAAGACCTCCTCGCCGCCATCGACGCCAGTCGCGCGGCGATCGTGCTGTCGATGGATGCGATGACCGCTTCAGCCGAACGGGCCAAGCCAAAGCCGGCGCGGCGGTCGCGCGCCAAGCGAGCGGCGACGTCGTAGTGGGCTTTCTCGGCCCGGGAACGCCTTCGTCGGTGGGCAGCCTTCCGCATGGCGACACCGACGTTGCCGCTGCGCTGAGTTTGGCGTTGCACCCTGAGTTGCCGGCGGCGCCGCAACTCCCGCGTCGCTCGCCGGCCGAAGGCATGCTGGCGCAGGTGACCGCCGGGATGCCCGGAGTTCGCGTCCTTCCCGACGGGTGCGGTCTACAGGTCGATCGCAGCTGCGTGGCGACCGGCGATGAAGACGCCGGCCTGGATCCAAACGCCTGGGCCGGGACGTTGACCTTCCTCCGTGCCGCTGCCGCTGCAGGCCATTGCGGGCCGGTCAAGTTGCAGGTGACCGGCGCAGTCACACTGGGCCTCGCCCTCTCCGCCGCCGGGCTCCTCCCTTCGGACGCCTTCTCCTTGGCGGGAGCGGTGGTGGCCGGCCGCGTGCGTGCGTTGCGCCGGGAGGCGGCCCGCGTGCTGCCCGAGAGCCGCCTCGTCATCGTGCTCGACGAGCCCGGGTTGACGGCCTATCCGGCATCGGGCTTCCCGCTCGGCGCCGAGGAGACCACTGATCTCCTGTCGGGCACGCTCGCGGCTGTGGGACGCAACGCCGTCGCCGGTATCCACTGTTGCGGTGCCACGGATTGGCCGATGGTCCTCAGGGCCGGGCCTGATCTGTTGTCGCTCCCGGTCGAAGTGGTCTCCGAGGAAGGCATCGGCGGGCTGGCGATGTTCCTCGACCGGGGAGGTTGGGTCGCGTGGGGCGCCGTTCCCACCACCCAGCCGCTCGGGAATTGCGACGAGGTGTACTGGCGGAACCTGAACTCCCTGTGGGGTGATCTCGCCCGCAACGGCTGCGACCCCATGTTGCTGCGCTTGCAGTCGATCATCACCCCGGCGTGCGGGCTCGGCTTGCACCTCCCGAGTCAGGTCGCCGGCATCTACGCCCTCGTGCGGAAGATCGCCGAGCGGACCCAGGACCAGGCGCTCGCGGCGCGGCTCTCGGCCGGCGCCTGACACGCCTGACGCAATTGGCTGGCATCAGGTGAGCGACGACCCCGAGCGGAACCCGGTGCAGCGGGCCGACGAACTCCGGACCCTCATCGAGCATCACAACCGGCTGTACCACGAGCAGGACTCGCCGGAAATCCCCGATGCGGAGTACGACGCCCTCGTCGTCGAACTGCGGGCAATCGAGGAGCAGCACCCGGAACTCCGCACGCCGGATTCACCGACGCAGCAGGTGGGCAGCGCGCCGAGCACCCAGTTCGCGGCGGTCGCCCATCGAGTTCCGATGATGTCGCTCGACAACGCCTTCTCCTTCGAGGAGCTGGCGGCGTGGGGGAAACGGATGGATCGTTTCATCTCCGGCGACGTGGCCTACGTCTGTGAGCTCAAAATCGACGGACTGGCGATGTCTCTCCTCTACGAGAACGGCGCTCTGGTCCGCGCCGCGACGCGCGGTGACGGAAAGACCGGTGAGGACGTGACCGCCAATGTGCGCACGATCGGACCGATCCCGAAGAAGCTCGCCGGCACGAAGGTTCCATCGGCGGTGGAGGTCCGCGGCGAGGTCTACATGCCGTCAGTGGCCTTCGCCGAGCTCAACGCTCGCCAGGAGGCCGAGGGCGGCCGGCTCTTCGCCAACCCCCGCAACGCCGGGGCCGGATCGCTCCGCCAGAAAGATCCGGCGATCA
>JBKJLN010000124.1:0-3977 GCA_046596935.1 Acidimicrobiales bacterium | reverse complement strand
GCCGCCTTCTTCTCCATGGCCGCGACCGCCCTCGGGATCACAACTCGGCCGGCGTCCGAGCCCGTGCACGATCTTCGCAGCGCCTGATTCCGAACATCGGCTGGCAAGGGCGAGACTGTGGAAATGCTTCGGCCAGTCGATGACTGAACTCGAGGCGGGCAGTCCGTTTCGACTCGAATTGGATGCAGACGTCGACCACCTCGCCGTCGCCCGACACGAATTACGCCAATGGCTGAGTTCTGCGATGGTCGATGATCAGTCCGCCGACGACCTGGTGGCGGTGGCGTCGGAATTCTTTCTCCATGTCGTCGTCCGCACCGGAGGCGAGGGTCGAGCGTGCGTGCGGGCCGAGCGTGGCCCAGAAGGCGTTCGCCTCTCGGTGACGGCAGCGACCAGCGACGTGAGATCGCCGAAGATCCGATCGATCGATCTTCCGGCCGATCCCCTGCTCGCCGGCTCACTCGGACGTCGACTGGTCGACGGGGCATGCGACAGCGTCGCGATTTCGGAGGCCGGGGGCGACCTGCGGATCGAGTGCTGGCGGTCGGTGCGCTCCGCCTGACCCGGTCAGGCGGCAGAGACCTTCAAACAGTCCTCGACGGCGTCGTTCACGGTGGTATGGATCGGCAGCACTTGGTCAAGGCCCGTGATCTCGAGAATGCGCCGAAGGCTGCGCTGACTCTCCTCGGCCACAAGGCACAGCGAATTGCCATCGCCACTCAGGCGCTTCTTCGCCGAAACGATCACGCCGAGTCCGAACGAGTCGACGAAGGTCAAACGACGGAGGTCGAGCACGACCCGGTCGATGCCGGCTGCGCAGAGGTCGACCAGTTCTGTGTGCAGGCGACGCCCCGTCGCCGCGTCCAACTCGCCGGCAACGATCACCACGGCGTGGTGCTCATCCCGCACCGACTCCACCCGGAACTCCTCTTCGGCCATCAAGGAACCCTACTCAGCCACCGGAAACGAAGGACTCAACCCTCGGCTTCCTCGGCCAATTCGAGCCACTTCTCCTCTGCCGTCACGAGCTCACCCTGGAGAGCTGCGAGCGCCGAACCGAGGCGGGTGAGCTCGGCGTGGTCCGACCCTGCTTCGCCCAACGCGGCCGCCACCACAGCGCACCTGCGCTCGAGGTCGGCGACCTCCTTGGCCGCCAGTTTCAGCAGGCGCTGAACCGTGCCACTCGAACGGGTCTTCACCGGTGTCGCGCCGCTGACCGCACCGGATGGATTCCGCTCGGAATCCGCGCCACTTCCGCGTCGGGGTACGGCCGGTGCCGCCGCGGCGGCGAGCGGCCCTCCCGTTTGGCGGAGGCGACGCGCCGATTCCCAGGCGGCGTAGCCACCCGGTGCTCGCCCGGCGCCACCGCGACCGTCGAGCACGAGGGCGTCCTCGACGGTTCGTTCCAGGAAGGCACGATCGTGGCTCACCGTCACGAGTGCACCGGGCCAATCCTCCAAGAAGTCTTCGAGTACCCGCAGGGTGTCGAGATCGAGGTCGTTGGTGGGCTCGTCGAGCAACAGCACGTTGGGCCGCTTCGCCAGCACGAGCAGGAGTTGCAGCCGGCGCCGCTCGCCGCCCGAGAGGGTGCCGATCGGGGCGAACTGCGCATCTCGATCGAACCAAAAACGTTCGAGGAGGATGGCATCCTCCGGCGTCGGAGGGTGCGGATGGGACACGGCGTCGCGTACTCGTTGCGACGGATCGAGGTCGGCCCCGTTCTGGTCGTAGTACCCGAGTCGCAAGGTCGTCCCGAGTTCGACACGTCCCGCTGTCGGCTCCACGCGACTGGCCATGATGTCGAGCAGAGTCGATTTCCCGCTGCCGTTCGGTCCGACGATGCCGAGCCGCTCGGACGGGTCGAGGTCGAGGTCGAGGCCAGAGAAGAGCTCGGGGCCTTCGCCCCACCGGTGACCCACGCCCTGGAGCTCGAGCACCTTGTCACCGAGGCGAGGGGTGCCGAAATGCAGCGGGAGCTCGCCGGTTCTTGCGGCAGCTTGGGCACGACCCTGCACGATGGCGGTCGCCGAGGTGATCCTCGCCTTCGGCTTGCGCGTCCTCGCCGGGGCGCCTCGTCGCAACCACGCCAACTCTCGTGTTGCCAGGTTCTTGCGGGTCGACTCGGCGACCTCCGCCTGTTCCTCCCGCAAGGCGCGGGCTTCGAGATAGGCGGCGTAGCCCCCTTCGTGGACGTAGCCCTTTCCACGATCGAGTTCGAGCACCCGGGTCGTCACTCGATCGAGGACGTGGCGATCGTGGGTCACCAACATCAAGCCCCCACGGTGACGCGCCAGCCGTTCCTCGAGCCAGGCGATGGCGTCGATGTCGAGGTGGTTGGTGGGCTCGTCGAGGATCAACAGATCGGACTCGGTCACCAGGAGACGGGCCAGCGCCACCCGCTTCGCCTGACCACCGGAGAGGGTCGCCACGTCGGCGTCGACGAGACGCCCCATGCCCAGGTGCTCGAGCACGGCCTCGGCTTCCCAACCCTCGCCGACGGCCCGGCGGACCGATCCCGCCGGCAGCACGGGGCGCTGCTCGAGGATGCCGACCCGCACACTGCGCCCCTTGCGAACCGAGCCCGACTCGGGATCATCGACCCCGCCGAGCACCCGCAGGAGCGTTGACTTTCCCGTGCCGTTCAGCCCCACGACGCCGATGCGGTCACCGCTCGAGAGGGTGACCGACAGATCGGCGAAGAGGGGCCGCCCAGGGCGCGACGCGCCCACGCGCTCGAGGTCGACGAGGATCACGGAGTCAGTCTGGTGGCTGACAACACCTCGTCGACCTCGGGCAGTTCGGCCGGTTAGGCCAGGTCGAAGCGATCGAGGTTCATGACCTTGTCCCAGGCAGCCACGAAGTCGCCGACGAACTTCTGCTCGGCGTCGCTGCTGCCGTAGGCCTCGGCCAGAGCCCGGAGCTCGGAGTTCGACCCGAAGACGAGGTCGACGCGGGTGCCGGTCCAACGCCGTTCTCCAGTGACGCGATCGCGGCCTTCGAACACGTCCTCGGATTCCGAGGTCGCCTTCCACTCCGTCGCCATGTCAAGGAGGTTCACGAAGAAGTCGTTGGTGAGGACCTCGGGTCGATCGGTGAACACGCCGTGGTCGGAGTCTCCGGCGTTCGCCTTCAACACCCGCATGCCACCGACGAGTGCGGTCATCTCGGGAGCCGACAGCTTCAGCATGAAGGCCTTGTCGACCAACAAGTGCTCGGCCGCGATGTCGTGGCCTTTCTGGAAGTAGTTGCGGAACCCGTCGGCGGTCGGCTCGAGAACGGCGAATGATTCGGTGTCGGTCTGCTCCTGTGTCGCATCGGAGCGCCCCGGCGTGAACGGCACCTGTACGTCGTGGCCCGCAGCCTTGGCCGCCTGTTCGATGGCGGCGCAGCCGCCAAGCACGATCAGGTCAGCAAGAGAAATCTGCTTGCCACCGGACTGGGCACCGTTGAACTCCTGCTGGATGCCTTCGAGGGCCGCCAACACGCGCGGGGTCCCCGAGATGACGTTGATGTCCCACTCGATCTGGGGCGAGAGCCGGAGGCGGGCGCCATTGGCGCCACCCCGCTTGTCGGTCTGGCGATGCGTCGAAGCCGAGGCCCAGGCGGTCGAGACCAGCTGGGACGTCGACAGGCCGGCGCCGAGAATCTTGCCCTTGAGCGCATCGATGTCGGCTCCGTCGACCAGCTGATGCGTGACGGCGGGGACCGGGTCCTGCCAGATCAGCTCTTCGGTGGGGACCCACGGTCCGAGGTAGCGAACGATCGGTCCCATGTCACGGTGCAGGAGCTTGAACCAGGCTCGAGCGAACGCATCGGCGAACTGGTCGGGGTTCTCGAAGAACCGCTGCGAGATCTCCTTGTAGACCGGGTCGACGATCATGGCGATGTCCGTCGTCGCCATCATCGGCGCGTGACGCTTCGCCGGATCGTGGGCGTCGGGAACGATGTCCTGCGACTCGGGATTCTTCGGCTTCCAC
>JBKJLN010000100.1:0-6028 GCA_046596935.1 Acidimicrobiales bacterium | reverse complement strand
CCGGACCGCACCCAATGACAGCGGCCGCCTGCCCGTGAGAGATGTTCGAGCGGGCGACGGCGTGGCGACCGACGGCCATGGGCTCGGTCAACGCCGCCAAGTCGCTCGACAGACCGTTCGGCACCTTCAGCGCCAGCATGGCCGAGAGGGCCATCAGCTCGGCGTAACCCCCCGGGTACTCATTGGAGTAGCCGACCGAGTGCATCCCACCCTCGACGATCACGACCGGGAGCGACACGATGCGATCACCGACGGCGACCCCCGATCCGGCGTCGGGTCCGAGCTCGACGACCTCGGCACAGAACTCGTGGCCCATCACGACGTCTTGCTCGATGTCCATCACGAAGGGTGCGCCCGCTTCACGCGACATGGCCACCAACTGCTCGGCATGACGAAGGGCGTGCAGATCCGATCCGCAAATTCCGCAAGCCAGGGTGCGCACGATCAGCTCTCCCGACTTCGGGGCGGGATCGGGAATCTCGTCGACGACCAATTTCCGGTTGCGCATGATCGCAGCTCTCATGGTCGGGCGAGGTTACGCCGGAGCTGACGAGCGATGGTCAGGATCCGTAGCGCTTCGACAACTCGGCGATCGTGGCCTCGAAGCCGGCCATCGTCTCGGCGATGATCTCGGCAACGGGACGGACAGCCTCGATGCGGCCAGCTACCTGACCGGTCAGGGCGATGGAGGCCTCGAGGTCGCCCCCGAAGTACAACTCCCGAACCGTTCCGAACTCGGCCATGCTGACGTTCTCCTCCCGCTCGAGCCGGGAAGTGCGCTCGGTGCGGAGCGCTCGCAGCCCTGGCTTCGAGTGGCGGTTGAGGAAGACGGTGTCGGTTTCAGCGGCGTGGACGATCGCCTGTTTCCAGTTGTCGTGCACGGGCGACTCGAGAGCCGACACCATGCGCGTTCCCATCTGCACCCCCTCGGCCCCGAGAGCGAAGGCGGCGGCCATGGAGGGGCCGTCGACGATGCCGCCGGCGGCGATGATGGGCACATCGACCTTCGAGCGGACGAGCGGCAGCAACACCATCGTGGAGACATCCTGCGGATTCTTGAACCCGCCACCCTCCCCGCCCTCGACCACGAGACCGTCAACCCCGGCGTGGACGGCCTTGAGTGCGCCCTTGAGGGTGGGCACGACGTGGAAGACGGTGAGCCCGGCATCCTTGAGTTGCTTGGTGTAGCGGGTGGGATCGCCGGCCGAGGTGGTCACGAAGCGCACCCCCTGGGAGACCACGAAGTCGACGATCGCCGGATCGCGCACGAAGGCTTGGGCGATGTTCACGCCGAACGGCCTCGACGTCAGATCGCGCATCTTGTGGATCTCTTCGCGCACCGCATCGAGCTCCCCGGAGGAGGTCTCGATGATGCCCAGCGCTCCAGCTTCGGACACCGCCGAGGCCAGTTGCGAACGGGCGATCCACCCCATCGGGGCTTGCACGATGGGGATGTCGACCCCAAGCATCTCGGTGACCCGGTTCACGATCCTCGTCATGGCGAGACCCTAGGGGGAACGGAAATGCCTCCCGGCAGACGGGGTTGCTGGGACACCATGGGGCATGGCATCAACTTCGGACCTCGCTCAGACTGACCGCACCCGGCTACGACGGCGGGCGGGTCGTGGCAGTTTCGATCGGGCGACGGCCAACGCCATCCTCGACGAGGCGCTCCTGGCCTCCGTTGGATTCACGACCGACGACGGGCCCGTCGTGTTGCCGATGGCGTTCGTCCGCCTCGACGACCACCTCTACCTCCATGGCGCCGCCGGCAACGCCATGCTGCGGCACGTCGCCGCCGGCGAGCCCATCTGTGTGAACGTGACCATCCTCGATGGGCTCGTGCTGGCCCGCTCGGCGTTTCATCACTCGATGAACTACCGATCGGTCGTGCTCTTCGGGCGAGCGACCGAGGTGGACGACGACGAGAAGTGTGCACCGATGAACGCGCTGGTCGAACGGATGGCTGCTGGCCGAAGCGCCGAGGCTCGGCCTCCGACCGATGCCGAACTGCGAGCCACCCTCGTCGTGCGCCTTCCACTCGACGAGGGATCGGTGAAGATCCGTACGGGCGGACCGGTCGACGACGACGAGGATCTCGGCCTCGACGTGTGGGCCGGGCACATCCCCGTCACCCAGGTGCATGGCCAGCCCATACGCCAGGTGGCACCGAGCTCAACTTGACCCGTCCGCCGGGCGGTTGCGAGTCTGCCCGGCGTGACGATGCCCTCCACCAAGGCCGAACCCCGGCCGACTCCCGAGACCGAGCCGTTCTGGGAGGGCTGCGCCGCCGGCGAGCTCCGGCTCCAGCACTGTTCAGCCTGCGACACCCATTACTTCCCGCCCCGCCCCTTCTGTCCGACCTGTTTGTCGGATGAGGTCGAGTGGCAACCCGTCAGTGGCCGCGGCACGCTCCACACCTACGTCATCAATCACCGCGCCGCTCCCGGATTCGAGGCCCCCTATGCCATCGCCGTGGTCCAACTCGACGAAGGACCCCGGATGATGTCGAACATCGTCGGGGTCGAGCAGACACCAGAAGCGCTCGTCCTCGACATGCCGCTGCAGGTCGAGTTCGAGACTCGGGGCGGCGTCCAGTTGCCCGTGTTCGGACCGGTCACATGAGCGGCTCCGTGAAGGGTCAGGTCGCCATCGTCGGCGCCGCCGAGACGACGGAACTCGGCCGAATCCCCCACCTCTCCACCATCGGTCTGCACGCCGACGCGGCCCGGAACGCCATCGCCGAATGCGGGATCGACAAGCGCGAGATCGACGGCATCGCCTGCGCGGGTCAGAGCCCCGTCGCTGTCGCCCAGTACCTCGGTATCACCCCGACCTACGTCGACGGCACCAGCGTCGGCGGTTGCTCGTTCATGCTCCACGTGCGCCATGCGGCCGCCGCCATCGCCGCCGGCATGTGCGAGGTCGTGCTCGTCACCCACGGCGAATCCGGGAAGTCGCGCGTCGGCGCCGGGGGTTGGGCCATGGATGCGTCGTCGCTGCAGGGCCAGTTCGAGACGCCCTACGGGCCGACGGGGCCGCCGACGATGTTCCCGATCGGCGTCCTGCGGTACATGCAGGAGACCGGTCTCACCCATGAGCAGCTGGCGATGGTCGCCGTCATCCAGCGCCAATGGTCGGCGCAGAACCCTCGGGCGATGATGCGCGATCTCATCACCGTCGACGACGTGCTCAACAGCCGCATGGTCGCCTACCCGATGCACCTTCTCGAGTGCTGCCTCGTCACCGACGGCGGCGGCGCCTTGATCGTGACGTCGGCCGAGCGGGCTCGCTCCATGGACCTGCCCAATCCGCCGGTGTATCTGGTGGGCACCGGCGAGTCTTCAGAGACGCCCATGGTCTCGCAGATGGAGGATTTCACCTCGTCGCGCGCCTTCCGGGTCGCAAGTGGCAAGGCGTTCGCAGAGGCGCAGATAAGCCGCGAGGACGTCGACCACCTCATGATCTACGACGCCTTCGCCCACCTGCCGATCTTTGGGCTCGAAGACCTCGGCTTCGTCGGCCGGGGGGAGGCCGGCGCCTTCATCGCCGAGGGCAACACTGCGCCCGGCGGAACGTTGCCACTCAACACCAACGGGGGCGGCCTCTCCTACACCCACACCGGCATGTACGGCATGTTCGCCATCCAGGAGTCGGTCCGCCAACTTCGGGGCACGGCGCCGGCTCAGGTCCCGGACGTGAAGATCAGCGTGGCCCATGGCGTGGGCGGCATGTTCGGGGCCTCGGGCACCCTCATCCTCACCAACCAGGAGCTCTGACTCCCGTCATCGATCAGCGAAGACCTCGAAGGTCAACGCCACGATCGACGCCTTGATGCTGAGGGCCAGGGTTCGGAACAGCTCGGCCGTGGCTGCCTCGACGTGCACGGTCGTGAAAAGGAGCAGCGCGAACAGGTCGCCCGAGGGGAGCACTCCGCCGCACCCGATCACCGAATGGATGCCGTACGGCACGACGAAGCCGTCCTGCGCGGGCACCATCGGATCGCCGAGGGCGTCAGGAACGAAGAACACGTCGTAATCCTGATGGTGCAGCTCGATGTTCCGCCGGTCATCCGGTTTGACGACGCTGGCCACCGACACCCCCAACTGGGTGAGCAGGCTTGCAATCATCGGAGAGCGCTCCACCATCTCCGCACTGAGGAGTGGAATGGCCCGATGGTCCTTCGACTGCGAGCGATCGTTCCACTCGGGCTCGCGTCCCCGGGTCGCCAGCAAGGTGAGGCAACGGGTGTCGGCCTTGACGTCGTCGGCCACGGCCCCGGCTGCCTCGAGGGCGAACTCCTGAAGGGACCGATCCAGGCGATCGAATCGGTGGGTCTTGTAGAAACGGATGAGCGCACACGCAGGCTCGCCGGCGTCATCGACGACGGATTTATAGAGGTACGACACGATGGCCTCCACGGCCTGCTCCATCGATGACGCTCCGTCCGTGACCTCCTTGAAGGCTGCGCTACAAGCCACGAGGTCGTCGACGCCGAACTGTTCGAGAGGGTGCACGATGGACGGATTCTACGGAGACGAGATCGGGCTCACGGCAGGAGGAAGCCGGATACCCGCACCGTCAGTTCACCATCGGCCGGATGCTCATCGAAGACGAATTCCATCTCCTCGGTCTCGCCTCCGGCCAGGAAGTCGACTGTCTGGTCTCCTTCGATGTCGCCCTCGTCGGTCGTGAGCGTGGCCACGACTTGGACCTGCTCGGCCGTGCGGACGCCCCGATTCTCCACATCAACCGCCACGTAGTAGCGGCCGTCTCGCTCGGTCACCTCTTTCACGCTGGCCACTGGCGCCGGACCAACGTGGTCCGACGGAATCTGAGCGACGATCAGCCCGACGAACACCGTCAGCACGGCGGCGGCGAGGGCGAAGGCCACCCACTCGGCTCGCGACCGCTTCTCCCTCGTGCGGCTCATACCACCAACCTTCCTGCGGCTCCGCCGACGGCTGCGGGCAGCCCGAGTACCACCACTTGGGTCAGGATCGACGGGTACGGATCGTGGATCCCCACCCGGCCGAAGAACAGCAGTAGCACCAAGGCCGTTCCCAGCGAGAGCAGGTAACAGACGATGGTCTCGGTGGCCGGATGCTGGAGCACCCCTGCCTGCGAGTGTCGCTGTTCCTCGTTCGAGAACCCACCCTCGAACACGATCACGTACGAGACCAACAGCGACACGATCACGACCGCAACCAGCCGTGGGGCGGACAACGCCGCACCGATCATCGGCACCTCGTCGGTGGGAGCGATCGAGAAGGCCACGAACGCAGCCCCCAGCACGGTGGCGCCGATGTCAGCAAGGCTTGCATTGATGGCGGGGGCGCCTCCGTTATCGGCGGCACCAGCCCCGTCGTCATCGCCCTCTGTCCGGCCCTTCCGGAGGAAGTGACTGGCAAACCCGGTTCCGACAGCGAACGGCGCGCCCTCGTAGATGATCTTGCCGATGCCCTCGCGCACGGGGGTAGCCAGGGTGATCTCGCGGATGAGGAAGAGCACGGCGCCCACGACCACCAGGCTGATGGCCAACGCCTCGACCGAGTCCTTGGCGGCGTCGAGGAACCGAATGTCACGAGTGGACCGGAACCCGCCGGTGCGATTGAGGAAGAACACGAGACCGCCGGTCAGGGCGAGCACCGTGAGCATCCGGCCCGGTCCGGCGAAGCTGCCGATCCACCAGACCTCCATCGTGTACAGGAGCGGGATCCCGAACAGCACTCCTCCGGTCGCCGCGCGAGCAGCATCCTCGACCTCCCGCCGCCAGCCGGTGTTCTGGTCGACGGCGGCTACAGCCATCCCCGACTCCGGAACATGCGGAAGAGGGAGAGGCACGACACCACCATGATGGAAAGGGCGAAGGGATAACCGAGCAACCACCCGAGTTCGGGCATGTGGTCGAAGTTCATGCCGTAGATCCCGGCGATCATCGTCGGCACCGCGGCGATGGCCACCCAGGCCGAGATCTTGCGCATGTCCTCGTTCTGGCGGATCCCCACCTGGGCGAGGTTGGCGCTCA
>JBKJLN010000081.1:0-2869 GCA_046596935.1 Acidimicrobiales bacterium | reverse complement strand
CCATCCGGATCGAGAGCCACAACCATCCGTCGGCCATCGAGCCTTACCAGGGGGCGGCGACGGGGGTTGGCGCCATCATCCGAGACGTCTTCACCATGGGCGCCCGTCCCATCGCGGTGATGGATCCGCTGCGGTTCGGTCCGCTCGACGATCCCCAGACCCGGTGGATCTTCGAAGGCGTGGTCAACGGGATCTCCGGCTATGGCAACTCCGTCGGGGTGCCGACGATCGGCGGTGAGACCGTGTTCGACGAGAGCTACGCAGACAATCCGCTGGTCAACGTCTTCTGCCTCGGGGTGATGCCCAAGGAACGCTTGATCCTGGGGCGGGCATCCGGGGAGGGCAATCTCGCCGTTCTGGTCGGCTCGTCGACGGGTCGCGACGGCATCGGCGGCGCCACCATGGCCAGCGAAGGCTTCTCCGATGACGAGGCCGATCAGGCCAAGCGACCCAACGTGCAGGTCGGCGATCCGTTCGAGGAGAAACGTCTGATCGAGGCCTGCCTCGAGCTCCTCGATCAAGGGCTCGTCGTCGGCGTGCAGGATCTCGGCGCCGGTGGGGTCACTGGCGCCACCAGCGAGACGTCGGCCAAGGGCGGCGTCGGGATGGATGTCGACGTGCGCGCCATCCACGTGCGTGAAGACGGCATGGAGCCGTGGGAGCTCATGCTCAGCGAGAGCCAGGAGCGGATGCTGGCCATCGTGACTCCGTCCGACCTCGACCGGGTGATGGCCGTGTGCCAACGGTGGGAGGTGACGGCGTCGGTCATCGGCACGGTCACGGGGAGCGGGCGCCTCCGCATCACCGACGGCCCCGGCGGCACCGTCCTCGGCGACCTCCCGGCGGCGTCGCTCGAAGACGACAAGCCCCGCCACGATCGCCCCCGTCGTCGCCCCGACGACCTCGACGAGATCCAGAGCCGGGACCCGTCGGCCCTGCCGGTGCCCGACGACTGCGGCGCCGACCTCCTCGACCTGCTGGTCGATCCGGCGTGGGTGTATCGCCAGTACGACTCCCAGTTGTTCCTGAACACCGTCGAGGGACCGGGAGGTGACGCCGCCGTGCTTCGACTCGGAGGACCTGGGATCCCGGTTTCGACGCGCGGACTGGCGGTGTCGACCGACGGCAACGCCCGGTGGTGTGCCATCGACCCGAGGCAGGGAACGTCGATGGTCGTCGCCGAATCGGCGCTGAACGTCGCCTGCGCGGGCGGTCGACCGGCGGCGCTCGTCAACTGCCTCAACTTCGGCAACCCCGAGCACCCCGAGGTGATGTGGCAGCTGTCGGAATCCATTGACGGGATGGCGGAGGCCTGCCGTGTGCTCGACATGCCGGTCATCGGCGGAAACGTCTCTCTCTACAACGAGACCAAGGGACGCGACATCGACCCGACGCCCGTCGTGGCCGTGCTGGGCCTGATCGACTCCCTCGTCCGTCGCCCACCGGGGGTCGGGCTGGTGGCCGGCGGGCAACTCCTGCTTCTCGGAAAGCCGGCGACCGAACTCGGCGGAGGAACGATCTGGGCTCTCCGACAGCACGCCTTCCGGGGCGGGCGTCTCCCGGCCCTCGATCTGGCTGACCACGTCGACCTCGTCCATCTCGTGCGCGGGTTGGTCGGCGACGATCTGCTCCAGGGTGTGCACGACGTTTCCGAGGGCGGATTGGGTGTGGCCCTCGGGGAGATGGCCGTGCGGTCGGGAACGGGCTTCTCGGTGTTCGGCATCGCCGGCCACGCCGGCCTCTTCAGCGAGGCCCCCTCACGGGTGGTCATCTGCGTCGACCCCGATCGCCTGGCCGAGGTCATCGCCCGGGCCGAGTCGGCCGGCGTGCCCGTTACCCGGCTCGGCGAAGCCGGCGGCGATCGCCTGGTGGTGGAGGGCCTCGTCGACGTCTCGGTGGCCGACGCCATTGCGGCCGCCACCAACGCCATTCCGAACGCCCTCCACCCCACGACCAGAACGATCAGTTGCCCGGGCGGCGGGACTTGAGGGAGTCGAGGGCGTCGTCGGGGACGTCGAGGTCGCCGCGTCCGACGCCGACGGAGAGGTCGGGCTTGTAGGTGCCGTGGTGATCCGACCCACCGGTGGCCACGAGGTCGAGGTCGGCGGCCAGCGCCGTCAGGCCGTCGCGTTCTTCGCGCGAGTACCGGCCGTAGATGCACTCCATTCCGGCGAGGCCCATCCCCCCCAGCTCCTCGAGTCGCGAGCGCAAGGCGGCCGGCGGGAGCTCGAGGGACAAGGGATGGGCGAGGACGGGGACCCCTCCTGAGGCCACTGCGAGATCCATGGCGCGCTCGGGCGCCAGTCGGACCTTTTCGACGTAGCCCGGTTTTCCTTTCCCCAGCCAACGGTCGAAGGCGTCTTGGATCGATGTCGCCCGACCGTCTCGCATCAACAGGGCGGCGGCGTGCGGGCGGCCGGCGCCGATCCCTCCGGCCTCGGCCTGGAGGTCGTCATAGGAGAGTCCGAGGAGGCCGCACATCGCCCGATTGCGGGCATCACGGACCTCTTGGAGGTGCACGAGCTCGTCCTGCAGCGGACCCTCGCCGGGCTCGAGGAAGTAGACGAGCACGTGCATGGTGCCCGACTCCACCTCGCACGACAGCTCACAGCCCGGCACGAGTTCGACGCCGACAGCCTCGGCCGATGCGCGAGCGGCCGGGATGCCGTCGAGGCGGTCGTGGTCGGTGAGCGCGACCGCCGTGCACCCTGCAGCCGCCGCCAACACCGGGATGTGCTCAGGCGCATCGGAGCCGTCCGAGACCGTCGAGTGGGTGTGCAAGTCGATCACGGCGTGACGGTAGCCTCGGGTACGTGACGAGCCCGGACGCCGGCCAGCCGTACGAGCTCGACGACGACAAGCCGAAGGA
>JBKJLN010000008.1:0-8078 GCA_046596935.1 Acidimicrobiales bacterium | reverse complement strand
GGCTCGAGAGTTACGGCGGCGGGGTCTTCCTCCCCTTCCGTGACGCAACCTGCGGCACGACGTCGTACGGTGTCGAGCAGGTATCGGCCGCCGCCGTACGACGTCCTGCCGCAGGTTGCGTCACGGAAGGGGAGGAAGACCCCGCCGCCGTAACTTTCGAGCCAGTACACGTCGAGATCGCCGACGCTCAGGTGGACGGTGGCGAAGCGGGTGAAGGGAACGACGTCGCCGTCGCTGCGCTCGACGTCGAGCCGGGTGGGCTCGACGTCGGTGTCGAGGTCGGCGACGAAGCGGAGATCAGGTCGGTAGGGCCACGCCGGCAGCCCGGTGAACGCGGTCCGGTCGACCGGTGTGAGCGGCGAGTCGGGATGTGACGCGAAGAGGAGGTCCCGCCCGGCACGGAACCGGGTCAGGGCCACTTCGGCCACGTCCGCACCCGCCGTGCGAACCTCGGCGTAGAGACCGGCCACCTGTCGACGCCAGTCGAGCAGCGTGAGCGACATCAGCTCACGTCGTTTCCGACGCAGCTACGACTTGTTGTTGGCCGTGACGAGGCGGCCGACCGCTTCCTTGCCGGCGGTGATGGCTCCGTCGAGAACGGCGATCGGGAGTCCGAACACGATGTTGAACGGGGGAAAGTCGGGAATGAACGCATGCGGCCGGGTCGGAGCGATTGCCTTGGCCTGGTCCATCGCTTCGCCCATCTCGTTGAGCTCCTCGACGGAGAAGGCGTCGCGCACGAGAGGGAACATGTCGGTCTCCTCCTCCTCCACGTGGTGGCGAACGTTCTCGATCAGCACGGTGAACTTGGGGCGGAAGCGCTCGTGGGTCGGCGGGAGCTTCTCGAGCTCGGACATCGCCAGCTTCACGAGGTGGTGCTCCTCGAGGCCCTCGAGCACTACGGCGGCGGTGTCGTCACCCAAACGGGTGCGGATGGCCGGGTAGAACACCTGCTCCTCGACCACGGCGTGGCGGGAGAGGTGCTTCACGACGAGGTCACGGACACGGGTCAACTCGGCGACGTCGTCCGGCTTGGCGGTTTCGAAGCGGTGGAAGAGCTCTTCCACGTTGGCATGGTCCTGCTTGAGAAGGGTGAGTGCGTTCTTCATGACCCACTTCTTTCCCGACGTCCGCCGGGAGCAATCGCCCCCTTCGGCGTGGCGATGGTCACTTCAGCCCGGCGGCCTGGCGGTACACCCCTTCCCAGTCGGTGACGGAGAGCCCGATGCGGTTGAGATGGGCATCGGCTTCAGCTCGGACGGTGGCGGCCGACGGATCTGCGAGGGCCTCGAGACCGATGGCGAGGGCGAGGCGGGTGAGCGCCTGGTTCAGTCGGTCGCCCGTTCCGTCGGCGATGGTCACGGCCTCTTCGAGGTCGGCTCGCGCGGCCCGCTCGTCGCCGAGTCGAAGATGGGCGAAGCCCGATCCGATGGTGATGCCGATCCGGTCGAGGTAGGTGCCCTGGGGCTCCGCGGCAATCTTGGCCGCAACCTCGAGTGCCTCTCGAGGTGCGCCGGCAGCCGCGTGTGCGAGCGTCAGCGCCGCGCCTACTGCATGGAGGGAGCCGGGGGTGTCGGCGGTCCGGAAGGTCTCGGCCAGCAGTTGCTGGGCTTGGGCTGCTCGCCCGAGCTGGAGGAGCGCAAGCCCGTTGGTGACGCGGGTCTCGACCCCACCGAACCCGCTGTCGGATGGCTCGAGGAGCTCGCCGATGGTGAACGTGCGGGAGGAGTCGCCGAGTTGGACAGCGGCGCCGCCGGTGATGAGAGGGCCGACCATCTGGCCGTCGGCGTCGAGTTGACGGGCGGCCATCGCCGAGAGTGTGGCCATCAGGTCCTTGGCCGCTTTGAGCTCGCCGGCGGAGAACAGCGCACGGGTCATCGTGGCCACGGACCGGAGTTCCCCGGTCGAGTCGTTGATGTCGGCGAAGAGGTCGCGGGCGTCGGAAGCTTGCGCGAGGGCGAGATCGGTCCGACCGAGCCAGAGCTGGGTGGTGGCCAGGAGGAGATGCATCATCCCTTCGGCCCAGAGATCGCCGCCGCTCTCGTAGGAGTCGAGCACACGAAGGGCCAGTTCTTCGGCCTCTTCGTGGAATCCCTCTTGCATCCGCACCCAGCCCAAGAGGCCGTAGGCCCAGCCGAGGCCTGCACGGTCGCCCAGTTCGGTGAAGAGCTCGATCGATTGGGCGATGCGTTCCGTCGCCGCCGGGATGTTGCCACCGCTGACCGAGATCCACGCCATGTTCTGCTGGGCCCAGGCCTCGCCCCGCCGGTCTTGCAACTCCTTGAACAGCACCAGCGCCTTGGCGATGTTCTCCTCGGCTGAGGCCAGGCGGCCGAGAAAGAGATCAGTGACGCCGCGGAGCCGCCGGGCGTCTGCTTCACCCGGGCGGTCACCGAGGTGGCTCCATCGGGCGATGGCCTCGTCGAGATTGGCGGCCGACTCGTGCAGGGCTCCCTCGCGTTGTTCGATGAGTCCGCGGACGGTGTGAACAGAAGCGATCGTCCAGCCGTCGTCGGCGATTTCGGCCTCCTGGAGGGCCAGGGCGACATCGGCTCGAGCGGTGTCGAAGTGGCGCATCGCCGCCTCGGCGCGCGCTCGTCGGACGAGGAAGCGCCGCCGCTCGCCGCCCCGAGACTCCGGGAGGATCTCGAGGGCGCGAGTGCAGAGCTGTTCGGCGACCGCGGGCGTCTCGCGCTCCTCGGCCTGCGCGACCGAACGTTCGATCCAGTGCAGGGCGTCGTCGAGCACATCGGTGGGCACGCCCTCGACGCCGCCGAGTTCGGCATCGAGTTGTGCGGCCATGCCGAAGTGGTGGGCCAGGGCCTCCATCGACTCGCCCTCGCGACCGCGGTGCTTGGCCTGTTGGCGGAGGAAGACGCCGAGGCCGGCGTGGTGGCGCGCCCGCTCGCCCTTGGTCAGCGTCTCGTAGGCGACTTCCCGGACGAGGTCGCTCCGAAAGACCCACTCGCCGCCTTCGATGCCCAGCAGGTCGCGCCCGACAAGGGAGTCGAGGTTGCGGCGAAGGGCCGAATCGTTGGGCCCCCCGAGGGCCGTCAGGGATTCCATCGTGCCGAGGCGTCCGATGACGGCGGCGTGATCGAGGAGTTTGCGTTCTGGCGTTGGAAGGTTGTCGAGCCGCGTCGCCACCAAGGCGCGGAGGGTCGCCGGCAGTTCACGCGTCGAGTCGGCGCCGTGGACCAACCCGGCCAGCTCTTCGAGGAAGAACGGATTGCCGCCGCTGCGCTCGAGCACGGCGTCGAGCAGGGACGGGGGCACGGCCCCCTCGAGCAGGGTGGTGACGAGTTGCACCGAGGCGTCATGGTCGAGGGGGTCGAGGTGGAGCGAGATGAGGTTGTGGCGGCCGGGCGTCGGAGTCCACCGCTCCGCGATCTCGAGGCGGCTGGTGGCGACCAGCACGAAGGGGAACCCGCGCATCCGATCGGGAAGGGTGTCGATGAGGTCGAGGACGAGGGGGTCGGCCCAATGGATCTCGCTGATCGACAGCACCAGCGGCTTGCGCTTGGCCAGGTTCTGCAGCATGCCGACGAACGAGTACAACGCGCCCTCGAGGGCGCGAGCCGGCTCCATCCCGCTGAAAGCCGAGGGAATGCCGAGGAGATAGCTGAGCCCCTCGACGACCCGCTGGACATCCGGGTGCTCCGGCGCCAACGCCAGACCCCACGACACCTTCGACCGGATCTGCTCCTGAGCCTCTTCGGCCGTGCCCCCGAGATCGACGCCGAGGGCATGGCGAATGGCCATGGCGACCGGCCACCAGACGTTGGCCTCGCCGTAGGGGACGCACCGACCCTCGAGCACGGTGGCCGAGTGCTCCTGCGACGCCGTGGCGGTGAGCTCCTCGGCCAAGCGACTCTTGCCGATGCCCGCCTCACCCGAGAGGTGGATGAGCTGCGGCCGGCGCCGCTCGAAGGCCATCGAAAGGGCCGAGCACAGGATGCCCAGCTCGTCCTCGCGGCCGATGAGGGGCGTGCGGGCGCGACGCCGGCGATGCCCGGGCGGCGCAAGGGTCTCGAGGGCGAGGTAGGCCTCGACCAATTCGCCCCGCCCGCGGGCATGCACGGCGCCGACGCTCTCGTATCGCACGACTTCGAAGGTCTGGGCGTGGGTCACCGGGCCGACGAGCACCTGCCCCGGTTCGGCCGACGTCTGGAGCCGGCTGGCGACGTTGACCGTGTCGCCCATGGCGGTGTACTCGCCCCCGGCTCGCAGGGCACCGACGAGCACCTCCCCGCTGTTGATACCGATGCGCATCCGTACAGAGAGACCGATCTCCTCGGAGTACGCCGCCAGTGACGTCTGCATCGACAGAGCCGCCCGCACGGCCCGTTCGGCGTCGTCCTCATGGGCGATCGGGGCGCCGAAGAGGGCCATGATCTGGTCGCCGACGATCTTGTCGACTCTGCCTCCGTGGTTGGCGATGTCGGAAACGAGTCGTTGGAAGGCGGAGTCGACGATGTTCTTGAGTTGTTCGGGGTCGGCGTGCTCGGAAAAGGCCGTGAAGCCAACGAGGTCGGCGAAGAGGACGGTGACCACACGCCGTTCCTCGGCCCGGGCCGACAGCGCGTGCCCACAGGTCGGGCAGAACCGGGAGCCCTCAGGAACCGAGGCCCGACATGATGGGCACTCCACCTGCGTGAGGTTAGAGGGCGGGCTTACTTCAGGACGAGGGCATTCGGCGGGGACGCCACGCCGCCGTGCACCCGAAGCGGCGCCGACGTGAACATTCCTTCGTAAATGCCGTCGGTCGCGCAGTCATCGGCGAGGGCGTCGAGGTCCCACAATTCACCGAGTGGGACACCGAGGAGGGGCAGGAGGGCGAAGTGGAGGAAGAGTTCGGGCATCCGCTCGGGCGCGCTGCGGATCTCGGCGATCTCCTCGGGAGAGCGGCCGGAGCCCATGGGCCAGACCTCGACGGCCGGGTTGTCGGCGCCGATGGCGGCGACATGGGAATCCCACACCCATCGCAGCATGTCGTCGCCCGGCCGCAGACCCGGGGAGCGAAACGATGAAGGAAGGGCGACGCGGGCGTCGGTGTCGAGGTTGCGATACCACGACGTCCATCCCGTGCGCAGCAACAGCACGTCGCCCGTTTCAATGGTGGTGCCCTGGGCGGCGAGGGTGGCGTCGAGGTCATCGGGGGTGACCGGGTCGGGAGCCGTGTAATCCAGCGGTCGACCGTCGGCGGCGCGCCAGCGGCCCACATCGACAAGGACAGCCCGACCGGCGAGGCCCCGCGCCGCCCAGTGGTGCATGCCGTGTTCGGCGTCGGCGATCCCGTTGTAGTAGCCGAAATGGCTGCGGATGTGGCGGAACCCGTCCCACTGGCTCGAGCTCTGGGTGTTGAACGTGAGCACGTCGTCGTGGCCGCCATCGCCGAGCACCTCGTGCGTCGGCGCTTGGCGCCGGAACAACGGCGGGTCGGGAAGTTCGTACTCCAGGTTCAGGGCGAAGACCGCGCCCTTCCGCACGAGCTGAGCGGCCGAGGCGACGCGTTCGGCGGTCAGCAGGTTGAGGCAACCGAAGCGATCGTCCTCGCCCCACAGTCCCCAGGAAGAACCCGCCGGCGCCCCCGCGGTGACGGGGAGCTCGTCGTAGCTCGGCAAGCGACCGGCATCGGGAGGAGGCACGGGAGCGAAGCTAGCTTCGGCCCCCATGAACCCGACGCTGGCCCGCAAGACGTGGCGCACGATGGAGCCCATCCACGGGCAGATCTACTTCGCGCCCGAGGCGGGTGAGGCCTACGCCGCCCTGGGGCTTCCCGGCGGACAGGGGGGCTATTTCGCTTCCCGAGCCGCGGCGATGGGGCCCGTGCCGGCCGAGGTCGTGGTCGCCACGTTCTTCAACTTCTATCCGCCCTTCATTGGCCAGACGATCCCCTCGGCGTGGTCGATTGCGTCGCCGGAAAAGATCCGGACGGCACGGATGGAAGCCGCCGCCAAGTCGCTGCGTCGAGCGCTCGGCGAAGCCGCCGATTCCGCCGAGGTGGAGGAGGCGGCGGCTCTCGCCCGGACGGCCGCCGAGTCGTCGACGCAGTGGCCCGAGGGCCGTCCGCTGTTCGCGGCCAACGCGTCGCTGGAATGGCCGGACGATCCGTTGCTCGTGCTCTTCCATGCACAGACGCTGTTGCGCGAGTTCCGCGGCGACGGGCACATCGCCGCGATGACCGTCGAAGGCGTCAGCGGGCTCGACGCCCTCATCATCCACGGCGCCACCGGTGAGGTGCCGCCGGCGGTGCTCAAGATGTCCCGCCAGTGGCCCGACGAGGAGTGGGCTGGCGGCGAAGAGCGCCTGCGGACTCGGGGCTGGCTGGCGGCCGACGGCTCCCTCACCGAGGCTGGTCGCGCCCACCGTCAGTGGGTCGAGGATCGCACCGATGTGCTGGCGGCGCCGGCCTACGACGCCATCGGAGAGGAAGGTTGCGAGCGCCTTCGCACGTTGTGTCGGCCCCTGTCGAAGGCTGTGGTTGAAGGCGGGTCGTTCGGCTTCGCCGACCCCGGGAAGTGAGGCCGCTCGAGGACGTCCGTATCGTCGCCCTCGAGCAGTACGGCGCCGGGCCCTTCGGTTCGCTGCACCTGGCCGACGTCATCAAGATCGAGGACCCGCGCACCGGTGGCGACGTCGGGCGCTACGTCCCGCCCTTCCAGGAAGGCGAGGACAGCCTCTTCTTCGAGACCTTCAACCGCAACAAACGCAGCCTTCGTCTCGACGTCATGAACCCCGCAGGACGCTCGGTGTTCGAAGACCTCGTGCGGGTTTCGGATGCCGTCTACTCGAACCTCCGCGGCGATGTTCCGGCGCGGCTGGGACTTTGCTACGACGACCTCGCCGCGTTGAATCCCGCGGTGGTCTGCTGCTCGCTCAGCGCCTTCGGCATGACCGGCCCACGCGCCGCCGAGCCGGGCTATGACTACATCCTCCAGGGCATCGCCGGTTGGATGAGCATCACCGGAGAGCCCGACGGACCACCGACGAAATCGGGGCTGTCGCTCGTCGACTACTGCGGAGGGTTCGTCGCCGCTCTGGCGCTGCTGGCCGGCCTGCACGCCGCCAAGCGCGACGGCAAGGGCATGGATTGCGATGTGAGCCTCTTCGACACTGCCCTCGGGCTGTTGACCTATCCAGCAACGTGGCATCTCAACGGGAACTTCACGCCGACGCGTACCGAGAAGTCAGCCCACCCCTCGATCGTGCCGTTCCAGAACTTCCGCACGAGCGACGGATGGATCGTGGTCGTCGCCGCCAAGGAGAAGTTCTGGACGCGCCTCGCCGATGCCATCGGGAAGCCTGAACTGGCGACGGATGCACGCTTCGTCACGTTCGACGACCGCCGCCGCAACGCCGCTGCTTGCCTCGCCATTCTCGACGGGGTTTTCGCCGGAGACACCAGCGAGCACTGGATCGAGCTGCTGGCTGACGCAGGTGTGCCCTGCGGCCCGGTGAACGACGTAGCCGGTGCGTTGGCCGATCCTCAGACGGCGGCACGCGACTTGGTGGTGGAGACCGAGCATCCCCGATTCGGCCGTGTCCGCCAGGTTGCCAGCCCCGTTCGCGTCGGGGTCGAGACGCCGGCGTACCGACGGGCGCCCTTGCTGCACGAGGACGCGGCCGAGGTGCTCGGTGGCCTCCTCGGCTACGACGGCGCCCGCATCGCCGAGCTCGCCAATGCGGGTGCGTTCGGCGCCGCCTGAATCGCGCTCGGTTCTTTCAGTTCTCGAAGTCGACGGAGGCGACGGCCTCGGCGGAGCTCCGGAGGTAAGCGGCGACTTCTGCGTGCGCCGGGTGCACCTGGTACTCCTCGAGACCTTCGAGATCTTCGAAGTGGGCGATCAGGCCGAGGTCATGGGCGCGTGGTGAATCGACGACGTTGATCCCGACGACCATCGACTCGAGCGAGGGCACCTGCCCGAGGAGACCGTCGAGCAGGCCCTTGCAATGGGCGAGGTGCTCGGGCGACCGGTCGACGAACTTGAACGTCACGATGTGGGTGATCACGCAGGGGAGTCTTGCGTTACCCAGTCGTCGATGAGGCGACGGGAGATCGAGAGCGCGGGCGGAAG
>JBKJLN010000357.1:0-2856 GCA_046596935.1 Acidimicrobiales bacterium | reverse complement strand
TCCCGGTCGACTTCTCGATCGAGCGACTCGCGACTCCCGATCCGTCGACCCATACCGCCTGTTTCCTCATGACCCGGCGCTGATCGAAACTGGACGGGTCGACGAGACGATCGCCTGAATGAAATAGAAACGTGTTCGTGGCGCGCCCGACATGTTCGTGGCGCGCCCGACAGGCGTTGGGCGCGCGCTGACAACCTACAGGATGATGCCCGTCGAGGGCCGCGACGAGTGGATCGCCGCGGCCGGCGGACAACGGGCATGAGAGTCTTCGGGCGTGAGCCCTCACCAGCGGACGTTCTCGCCATGAACGTCACGGCTGGCGGGCCGAGGCGCCGCCCGACGAGTCGTCGCCTCGGCCCGCGTTCTCCGACTCTCAGTCGAGTACGACCAGATCCGTCGTCACCGGGACCGGGTTGGCCAGGCAGTCTCGGACCGGCGAGGTGTCCTGGACGTACTGGCAGAGCTCCTCGAGCTGCGCCTGGGTGGCGTTCGGGGAACGAACCCAGCTCTTGGCCCGGATCTGGGAGAAGCCGGCGCGCGGCCCACCGAGGCCGAGGAAGCGATGAAGATCCAGGTCGCCCTCGACCTCGTATCGGAGCTCGCTGATCTCGATGCCCCGGGCGGCGGCGTTGTAGACGTAGCCGACCGCGTAGCAGAAGCCGAGCGCCTGGAGCAGAAGCTCGACCGCATTGGGGCCCTCGTTCGAACCGAGGAGGACCGCCGGCTCGTCGCCGGTCAAACGGAACGCCTCGGGCCGCACCGCGGGCTGACCGGCATGGACGAAGTCCTTGATCTCGCCGATGTTGTGGGCGCCGGAGCGCCAGGTGCTGGATGCCTTGAACGTGAAGGCGCCGACATTCGGGTCCTGCTGGATCGCCCCGATCGTTGCCACGAGCTGGTCGACGTTGACCCCGTTTCGGGCGGTGATGGTGGCCACCGGTCTACCTCCTGTCCTTGCGGCGGTGGCGGGATGCCGGCCGTCTCGGAGGCTGTGACGCTCCGGCGATCGAGGTTATTCCGAGGGCCACGTCCAAGCCGCAACGGGAATAATCTGACGCCCGCCAGCGTCTAAGCTTCGGGACCGATGAGCCCAATCCATGCGTGACGCGAGCGAGGGATGATCGCAGCTGTGATCGAAGCGACAGGGCAGGCCGGACCGGACCGGGGCGCCGGGGCGCCAGCTCGGCCGTTCGCCGGCGTCGCTCGAGAGCATCTCGACGGCCTGTATGGCTACTGCGTCCGGCTCACGAGCGACCGGACCGAGGCGGAGGATCTCGTTCAGGACACGCTGCTGCGCGCAATGCGGGCCTACCCGCAGCTCCGTGACGAGAACAGCGTGAAGGGCTGGCTGTTCGCGATCGCCACGAATGGCTGGCGCGATCTCTGCCGGGCGCGCGGACGCGAGGTCCCGACGGTCTCGCTCGACGACAGCGACCCGGACGATGATTTCTCGCTGTTCGCCACCCTCGTCATCGAAGACCCGTTCCCCTACTCCGATGAGCTCCACCTGGATTTCCTGCGCCTCTTCCACGAGGAGGACGTCCAGGACGTCTTCGGCCGGATCAATCCGGTCTTCCAGGCGCCGCTCATCCTCACGACGATCCACGGGTTCAGCTGCAAGGAGGCGGCAGGAATCCTCGACGTGCCGCTCGGGACCCTGCTCTCGCGCCTCCATCGAGGCCGGAAGCAGCTTGAGCGCGGCATGTGGGAGTACGCCGTCAGGAACAACCTCGTGGAGGTAGGTGAATCGCCATGATCGACTGCACGGAGGCCGTCCGCCGGATGTGGGGGTACCTCGACCACGCCCTCGAGCGCGGCCAATCGGAGGAGCTCGAGATCCACCTGGATGTCTGCCAGCGCTGCTGTGGGGAGCTGGAGTTCTCGCGCCATCTGAAAGAGGTGGCGGCCAGCACGGGCTCCGAGACGCTGCCCGACCCGCTCCGCCGCCGGATCGACCTACTGCTCGAGGGCGGCGGGTTGCCGATCGAGGGAGGAACGCTCCGTGACTGACCTGCATGTCGGCCATGTTGCCGGGACGGACTTCCTCCAGCAGGATGCCATCAGGACTGCCGTCCGCGAAACGTATCGCTCGGTCGGTCCGACCGACCGGCGGGTGGCGGAGCGTTTCTACAGCCCGGACGAACTGGCCGGCCTGCCGGACGAGACGATCCGCAGCGCGTTGGGCGTCGGCAATCCGGTGCGTCATGCCGGCCTGAGCGCCGGGGACGACGTCCTCGATCTCGGCTCGGGCGGTGGGATCGACTGCCTGATCGCGGCGCGCTGCCTCGCGCCCGGGGGCACGGTCGTCGGCATCGACTTCCTGGCCGAGAAGATCGATCGGGCGACCCGCTCAGCGGCCGAGGCGGGATTGCGCAACGTCCGCTTCATCGAGAGCGAGATCGAGGCCCTCCCGCTGCCAGACGCCTCGGTTGATGTCGTCATCAGCAATGGCGTGATCAATCTGTCGCCGCGCAAGGTGCGCGTCCTCGCCGAGGCGTTCCGCGTCTTGCGACCCGGTGGCCGCCTGGCGATCGTCGACCTCGTCCTGGATCATGATCTGCCGCCCGAGATCCAGACGCACCCCGCGGCATGGGCCGGCTGCCTGTCGGGCGCGCTGTCGGAGATCGCGATGCACAAGGGTCTGCGGCGGGCCGGCTTCCGGGACGTCGGGGTCGAGCCGCTCGACGACTTCGGGATCGCCGAGTGCGCGCTCTACCCGCTCTTCAACGACGAGCTCCTCGGACTGCTTCGGTCTCTCGTCCCGGCCGAGCGCCACGGGCGGATCGCGCGGAGCGTCATCGTCCGCGGCCGGAAGCCCGCCCGCCGCAGACCCTTGTACATGGCGATCTCGGACAG
>JBKJLN010000221.1:0-9903 GCA_046596935.1 Acidimicrobiales bacterium | reverse complement strand
GCAGCATCAGTCGGAACTGCTCTAGGCGAATCGCGACTCGATGTGCTGGTCGGCGCAAGCGCCTGCGGCGCAGCCGATACGTTGTCCGGAAACGAGGAGGCCGCAATGGCGACCCTGCACATCGAGCATGCGATCACCGACATCGCCACGTGGCGAGGTGCATTTGACAGGTTTGCGGAGGCGAGGGCCGGAGCCGGCGTCACCGCCTTCCGCCTTTTCCAACCCGTGGACGACGAGAAGTTCATCATCATCCAGCTCGACTTCGAGTCGGCCGAAGCCGCCGCCCGCTTCCTGGGATTCTTGGAGACCAACGTCTGGTCGACGCCTGCGAACTCACCCGGGCTTGCGGGCTCACCGACGGCGCGAGTGCTCGCCAACCTGGAGTAGTGGCGGGGCGCAGAACTCCGAACCCCTCGACCGAGAGTTCCGCGTTTCGTAAGGGAATCCGGTGATCTGCCGAGCACAAATGCTGTTGCATGAGATATCGCCCGACTTCGCTCCCTCCTTCCGGCCCTCGTCGCCGTGCTCGCCCTCGCCTTGGCCGAGCCGTCGCTGCTCACGGGTACGGTCCGCAGCCCACGAGCTCTGCTCGTCATCGCTGTTGTGTGCGCCGTCACGGTCCTGACGGGTCGAGTCGTGCAACGACGCTGGGGTCGCGCCGCCGGCCTCACCGGCCGTCTGGCCGTCGTCGGCGTGGCGGCCTGGCTCTTTGTCGTGCCGGCGATTCGCCAGACCACCGTGGTCGAGGCCCTGCCGACAGCGTTGGCTGCGGGCACGGCGCAACCCCCTGCGACCGCCTCGGACACGACGGCCACGACCGCCACAACCATCGCCCCAACCGCTCCCGAGGCATCCTCGTCGACGACTTCGGCGCCGGCCTCGGCCGCAGTGGCCGGACGGCCAGCGCTCTCGACGACCACCACGACGACGACGACCGTTCCGCCACGGCCGCCGGCAACACCACCAGCGCCGTTGCCGGCGGAGTCACCGCCGCCGACCACAATCGTGTCGCCACCGGCGGAGCCGCAACGTGTGACCACCGGCGAGCTCGACGGCATCGGCCATGACGCCACCGGCACGGTCGCTGTCTATCGCCTGGCCGACGGGTCCCACCTCGTGCGCTTCGAGGACGTCGACATCCGCAACGCCCCTGACCCGGTGCTCTATCTGGTGCCCGGCCGAGATCGGCGGAGTCGCGATGGGGGCACCGAGGTGGCGCCGCTGAAGGCGACCAAGGGCACGTTCCACCACGTCGTGCCGGCGTCGTTCGACGTCACTCAGGATTTCACTGTGTTCGTCTGGTGTGAGCGCTACACCACCCCGATCGCGGCCGCCTCCCAGCGCCGGACCTGACCGGACGGTCGACCTCCTTCTACAGGTACGCCTCGGGGTGAAGCGTCCACTCCGGCTCAACGGCGCGGAGGCGGCGACCGGTGATCGTCTTCGGTCGGAGGATGAGCCACGACGTCTTCTCTTTCGGCCACGGTCGAGGATCGAAGTTCCCGCTCATGAGGTCGACTTCCGACTGGTTGAGGTGGTGAAGGTCGCCGCGCACCACGACCGACCAGCCCTGGCGGTGGTAGTGGTCGATCCCGTCGATCTCGAACGCCACATGCTCGGGCGACCGGTCGACGGAGCTGCCTGGGCCGGTGCGCAGGAGGATGCCGGTGCCGACCGCATCCTCGAGGAGGCGATAGTTGACGGGAACCACCAGCGGGTAATCGTCGATCACCATCGCCAGGCGGCCCACCGTGCCCAAGCCGAGCTGCATGCGGCAATCTTCAGGTGTCAGTTGTTCGAGGGGTGCAACGACTGTGTCGATCGTCATGCGATCACCTTGAACGCTTCCGGCAACGACCGCTAGGGCCGAAGGTCCCGATGCGGGTCACCAAGGGGCGGGGGCGTAGTCCTTGAGGAAGCAGCCGTACAGATCTTCGCCCCGCTCGCCCCGAACGATCGGGTCGTACACGCGAGCGGCGCCGTCGACGAGGTCGAGCGGCGCGTGGAAGCCCTCCTCGTGCAGGCGGGCTTTCAGCGGATGGGGCCTCTCGTCGGTGATCCAACCGGTATCGACGGCAGTCATGAGGATCCCGTCGGTCTCGAACATCTCGCGAGCGCTGGTGCGGGTCAGCATGTTGAGCGCCGCCTTGGCCATGTTGGTGTGGGGATGGCCCGGGCCCTTGTAGCCCCGGGCGAACTGGCCTTCCATAGCCGAGACGTTCACGACGTAGGTGCGCGATGCCGGAGACTTGCGCAACGCTGCGCGCAAGCGGCTGATGAGGATGAAGGGTGCCACGCTGTTGCAGAGCTGGACCTCGAGCAACTCCACGGCGTCGACCTGTTCGACCTGCCGTGTCCAGCTGTTGACGTCGTCGAGATCGGGCACGAGACCGCCGGCATCGATGGCCGTCTGGTCGGCAACGCGATCGAGCGATGCCGACCCACTCGTCAGCGCGAGTGCAGTGAGGGCGTGGGCGGTGAACGCGGGAGGACGGCCGGCGGCCAACGCCGGCGGATGTTCGGCGTGGGCGTGGCCGAGATCGACCACCTGGGGGAGCGGGCCCGAGGGGAGACCAGCCGACTCGGCTGCGACCAGGGCGGCATACGCCCCTGGACTGCGGCGGACGGTCTGAGCGGCGTTGTTGATGCGGATGTCCAGCGGTCCGCCGGCGGCGACGGCGTCGGCAAGGGCGATGACCTGGACGGGGTCGCGCAGGTCGATGCCGACGATGTGCAGGCGGTGTACCCATTCGTCGCTGTCGGTCATCGAGGTGAAGCGGCGAACGGCATCCATCGGAAACCGAGTGGTGATCGTCGTCTCGGCACCATCCCGCAACAACCGAAGGGCGATGTGCAGACCGATCTTGGCCCGACCGCCGGTGAGCAGCGCCCGCTTGCCACTCAGGTCGGTTCGGGCGTCTCGTCGCGACCGATTTCGCTGGGCGCAGGCTGCGCAGAGCTGATGGTAGAAGGCGTCGACCTCGACGTAGCGCTGTTTGCAGGTGTAACAGGCCCGGGCATTCTTCAGCGTTCCGGCAAGGGGCGCCGTGGTTGCCGTGGTCAGCGGGCGGCCACGGGTCTCGTCGTCGATCCGCCCCGTCGCCCCCGTCGCCGTGGCCGCGGTCACCGCGGCGTCATGGGCGATCGCAGCCTCGCGCCGCTCGCGCCGCCGGCGTTCCTTCACCTCTTTGAACACCCGTCCCGTCGCCTCCCGCACGGCGACTGCGTCCGGGTGGTCGACCGGGAGTTCGTCCAGTTCACGCAGCACGCTCAGCGCGATCGCCAGGCGCTCGGGTTCGATGCCCGTCATCCGCTCAGCCTACGGGTCGACGTTCATCGACTCGCCGTGGAGGGGCTGGGCACACTCAGATGGAAGGGTGAAGCCACTCCTGGTAACCGATGGTGTCGTCACCATCCGCACGCCGCGCCAGGGTGAAGAACGCGCCCTGATCGCCGGCCGGGACGATGACTTCCGCCGATGGATGGGGAAGGGCAGCGACGACCCTCAGCCGACCGCCTGCATTCTCGCCGACGGCGCCATCGTTGGCTGGGTCGACTTCGACATCGGCCGCGAGTGGCTCCGGCCCGGCGAAGTGAATGTCGGATACAACGTCTTCGCCCCCGATCGAAACCGGGGCTTCGCAACTCGAGCGGTGCGTCTGTTGCTCCACCACCTCGCGTTGCGAACGACGATGACGACCGCCACGTTGCTCATCGATCCCGCCAACGAGCGGTCGCTGGCCCTGGCGGAGCGGGCCGGATTCACCGACAGCGGAATCGTGAACGGCGATCGCTACTGGAAGCGGGCTGTTCCACCCCTCACGTACTCCGACGGCGTCGTCACCATTCGTCGGCTGACCGCAGACGACCTCGACGCCCACCTCGAATCGATCGACGACGAACAGATCGATTGGCTCTGGCTGCCCGGGCAACGGGAGTCCTGGGAGGCCATGACGACCGGCGAACAGCGAGCCCACGTGGGGCGCTGGCTGGCGGAGAACGTCGACGAATTCGGACGCGGTCCGAAGTGGACGTTCGCCGTCGACACCGGTCGGTCCGGCTACGCCGCTTACGTCGACGCCGACCTCGCCAACCTCCACGTGCCTGCTGGCGAGGCCAACATCTCCTACGCGGCTCATCCGGCGCACCGGGGCCATGGAGATGTCGCACGGGCCGTCCGACTCCTGACCGAATTTCTCGCCGACCACACCGGCGCGACGGACGCCCACCTGATCGTCGACGCCGAGAACACGGCCTCGCTCCGGGTCGCCCGGAGCGTCGGCGCCACCGAACGAGAGCGGTGGGTCAACGCGGAGGGCCGCCCGATGATCCGCCACGTCCTGTCGCTCCGAGGGATGTCGGTATCGTGACGCCACCATGATCCTCTCCGATCGGACCATTCGAGAAGAGCTGGCGGCCGGGCGGATCGTCATCGAGCCGATGCACGACGCCCACGTGCAGCCGTCGTCCGTCGACCTCACGCTCGACCGTTACTTCCGCGTCTTCCGCAACCACACCATGCGGGTCATCGACGTGAAGGAAGACCAGGAGGAGCTGACCGAGTTGGTCGAGGTGAGAGAGGACGACGTCTTCATCCTCCATCCCGGCGAGTTCGTGCTCGGCAGCACCGCCGAGCGGGTCGCTCTCCCGGACGACATCGTGGCTCGCCTCGAGGGGAAGTCGAGCCTCGGCCGTCTCGGGCTGTTGATCCACTCGACCGCCGGGTTCGTCGACGCCGGGTGGGACGGACACCTGACGCTCGAGCTGAGCAATGTCGCCAACCTGCCGATCACGCTGTATCCCGGGATGAAGATCGGCCAGATCAGCTTCCTGCAGATGACCACTCCGGCCGACAACCCGTATGGGTCGAAGGCCGTCGGCTCGAAGTACAAAGGCCAACGCGGCCCGACTCCCAGCCGGTACTTCGAGAACTTCCGCACCTGAGCAACCGGGCGAAAGGCCTTTACTCGCCGAGCGGTTCGCTCAGCGGGGCGAAGGGCCCGAAGGTGAAGGCGGGCAGCACCGCGTCGACGTCGCCTTCCCAGTCGAGAGAGCGGATTTCGTCGAGGGTGCGCCGGCCGCTGCAGGCCCGGAGCAGATCGAACGCCGACGCAGTGACCGTGGCAACCGGTTCGCCCTCGCCCGACGTCCACTCGTGCCCGTCGGTGGTGCGCAGCCGGAGCGACGGATGTCCGGCCATGGTGGCCGAACCGACGACCGCATCCATGAGCCATCCCATCCCGATCCGCACGGCGTCGGTGTCGCGGGCGTCGGTGGATCCGAGGGCGCCGCGAAGGTCGTGCTCGTGGGTGACGACATCCATGACGGCCTGGCGTCCGGTCGGACCGAAGGCGTCGAGGATCACCTCGACCTGGGGCGCCAGTCCGCTCCACTCGACCAGCACCTCGGTGGTCGGGCGATGGCGGCGTGACTCGACCTGCGCCGCCGTCCACGGATCTGACCCCGCACCCTCGAGCCGCCCGCCGACGACGTCATCGACGACCCCTGCCACATGGGACACGAGGTCGTGCACCCGCCAGTCCGGGCAGGCAGGCACGATCTTGTTGACGGTGGCTTCATCGAGATCGCGGACGAGCTCGGTGACGCGAGAGCGGACGCCGGCGTAGGCGGCGCCGACCTCGCCGAGATCACTTGCTTCGGTGGCGCTCATTCGGCCGGCTCGGTGACGGCGGGAGCGGGGAGGCCGGCGCCGACCGACGCCCGCTTGGCGCCCTTCTCGAGCGCTTCCAGCAGGTGCATCGAGATGTCCTGGACCACGATGTCGTCCCTTCCGTTCTCTTTGGTGCCGTCGTCGATCATGATGTAACAGAAGGGGCAGGCGGTGGCGACGCGACCGGCGCCGGTGGCGATCAGTTCCTGCGAACGCTCGGTGTTGACCTTCTTGCCGGTGTTCTCCTCCATGAACATGCGAGCGCCTCCGGCGCCGCAGCACATGCCCTTGGTGCCGTTGCGTGGCGCCTCGACGATCTCGATGCCCTTGAGCGAACCGAGCACCTTGCGGGGCGCGAGGTAGATGTCGTTGTGGCGACCGAGGTAGCAGCTGTCGTGGTACACGACGCGCTCGTCGAGTTCGGCCTCGCTCATGTCGAGCTTGCCTGTTTCGATGAGCCATTCGAGGAACTGGCTGTGGTGCACGACCTCGTAGTTGCCACCGAGCTGCGGGTACTCGTTGCCGAGCGTGTTGAAGCAGTGAGGGCACTGCGTGATGATCTTCTTCACGCCCATGCCGTTCATCGTCTCGATGTTCTGCGTGGCCATCATCTGGAAGAGGTACTCACTGCCAGAACGCCGGGCGGGGTCGCCGGTGCAGTTCTCGTTCGGCCCCAGGATGGCGAAGTCGATGCCGGCTCGTTGCAGCAGCTTCGCCGTGGCCACGGTGACCTTCTTGTTCTTGTCGTCGAAGGAACCTGCGCAGCCGACCCAGTAGAGGTACTCGTGATCGAGCGGCGACGAGCCGTCGACGATCGGCACTTCGATCGGAAGGTCCTTGGCCCAGTCAGCCCGCGTCGACGGCGACAGCTGCCACGGGTTGCCCTGGTTCTCGATGCCCTTGTAGGCGCCGCCGAGTTCGGTGGGGAAGTTCGACTCCATCATCGAGAGGTAGCGCCGCATGTCGAGGATCTTGTCGAGGATCTCGATGTTGACGGGGCAGATCTCGTCGCACGCCTTGCACGTGGTGCACGCCCAGATCTCCTCGGGCGAGATGCGCTGGAAGACCTCGTTGGTCGACACCGTGAGCTCGGTCTCGTGGCCGACGACGGGGGAGACGGCGCCACCGGGCCGAGACTCCGACATGACCTGACCGATCTTGGTGACGATCTCGCGAGGGTCGAGCGGCTTGCCGGTGGCGTGCGCCGGGCACACCGAGGTGCACCGACCGCAGATGGTGCAGGCATCGGTGTCGAGGAGCTGCTTCCAGGTGAAGTCCTCGATGACCGAGGCGCCGAAACTCTCGAGCTCGGACTCCATGAGGTTCGGCATCGGCTTCATGGCGCCCTTGGGGCGGTCACGATCCGACAGGTACATGTTCAACGGGCTCGTGACCATGTGGCGGAGCTTGGTGGTGGGCACGATCACGATGAAGCTGAAGAACGACAGCACGTGCACGACCCAGAAGATCTGGTGCAGACCACTGAGGTTGTTGAGCCCCTCGAAGGCCGCCGACAGCGGATAGCCGATGATCGAGAACTGCTCGAACGAGGGACGGCCGTCGATGGCGATGCGGGCGCCCTCGGTGAGGAACCCGGTGAGACCGAGAAGGGCGAACATGCCGAGGATGAGCCCATCCTCGGGACGGGTCTTGATACGAATGCGGTACGGCGGAGCGATGTACCGGCGGCCGATGGCCCAGAAGATGCCGATGAGGAAGAACACGCCGGCGGTGTCGCCGATCAGGGCATAGGCCCGATAGATGTCGCCGTGGAGGAACTTGGCGGCCACCGGCAGCTGGTGGTTGATCTCGAGGACCGAGGTGACGGCGAAGAGGATGAGGAACGGGAAGTAGATGAATGAGTGCATGAGACCGGCGGCGCCGTCACGCATCAACGTCTGCATATAGACGCCCGCCCGAAAGTCCTTCGCTCGCTTCTTGGCGTTCTTCGACGTCGTTGCCCGCCGATCGGGCTGGCCGCGCTCCCAGTTCTGCACCCGCTGGCTGAACAGGTAGGCCGCACCCACGAAGAGCACGGACATGACCGTGTAGAAGATCGCCCGGTAGGCCGACGGGATGTTCTCGAACACCTCGCGAGTGATCGGCGATTCGTCGTGCTGTTGGGCCAGCGTGGCGATGATGCCCGACCCGGCCGTCACCAGCCCGAGCCCGAGCCCGATTCCCAGTGCGATCTGTGAGGGCTTGATCCGCCGGGAGCTACGCACCGGTGCTTCAGCGACTTCAGTGGCCATGAGGCGGGAGGCTACCGCCCCCGCCTCAGGCGCAAGTAGTTGCCGGTACCGCTAGTTCGAGGTGCTCTTGACGTCGGCCTGGGAGAGCCGATCGGCCATCGATGACAGCAGCTTGTGCGCCATGCCCGGAACCTCGTCGAGCAGGCCGCTGAACTCTCTCTGACCGAGCACGAGGACGGTCATCTCAGTGGCCGCTTCGACGGTGGCGTTCCGTGGCATGCGGGTGAGGAGGGCCAGTTCACCGAAGCTGTTGCCGGCGCTGAGGGTCGCCACCTTCTTGTTGTTGCGGCGCACCGTCGCCTCGCCATCGAGGATCAGGTAGAACTCGAAACCGGGTTTGCCCTGCTCACACAAGACCTTCCCGACTGGGATCGTGACCTCGTCGGAGGTCTTGCCGATGAGGGCGAGCTCCTTCTTGTTGCAGGCCGAGAACAACCGGACCTGTGCGAGGTGATCGAGCTTGGAGTCCTTACCGCCACGAGCCATGCGCGCAGCGTAGACGGCTCGCTCTGACGGTGCTCGGATCTTCGATGCGGGGCGGAACGCACGAGTTCATCCGCAGGAAACGTCGGCGCAACGCTTCGTCCGTACCTTCGGGCCATGCCGGACGTCTCGCTCGTGCGTTGGCCAACCGAGGTGGAGCGCCGTACTCGCCTCGAGTCGATCTGCGCCCCCCGCCTTCTTCTTCTCGAGGATGAGTCGCCGCCCCCTCTGGCCCTCGACTGTTTGGAGGACTGGGTGCGGGTGCCGGCAACGGAGGAGGACGTCGCCGCCCGCCTGGCATCGTTGCGAACGAGGGCGGCGGCCCATCTCGTCGATCGCCCCGACCTCGATGGCGACGGCGTGCTGCGTTTCGGAGGTGGTTGGGTCTCGCTCCCGCCGGTCGAGGCCCGCCTCGGTCGTTCGCTCATCGAGCGTTTCGGGGCGGTAGTGAGCCGCGACACCCTCGCCCGCTCGGCCTGGCCCGACGGACCTTCCGGCCGCAACGCCCTCGACGTCCACGTCCTACGGCTCCGGCGTCGGCTCGTCCCCGTGGGCCTGGCCATCAAGACCGTGCGCAGCCGTGGCTACCTCCTGGAGGCGTCAGAAAACCGTCAGCAGCACGTCGGAGAGGCGTAACTCCCGCACAACGAACGCGTCATCTCCGCCCCGTACGTTCGCATCGTCTACTTGTTCCAGAAGGGAGCACCCATGGCCGCAAGGCCGTTCCTCATGACCATCTTCACCCTGGCGCTGCTGATGCCAGTTCTCTACCGCCGCTTCCAGCGCTCCACCGGCGCCCCGGCTGCGGTCTATACGAATCGTGCCGGTCGCCTAGCCGTGGGGGCCATGGCGGCTCTCGTGCTCGTCGGTGTCGCCGGGGGCGTCGCCTCGGCGGAGAACGGCGACCGTGACGGAACGAAGACGGGTACCCACGTCGAGAACGTGATCCCCAGTGACACCCCTGCGGGTGAAGAGATCCCCGTGCTTGCCGCCCAGGTGGAGAAGCAGCGCGTTTCCATCAACACGACCTGGCTCATGGTCGGCGGCATCCTCGTCCTCTTCATGCAGGCCGGGTTCGCACTGGTCGAGACGGGCTTCACCCGGGCCAAGAACGCCAGCCACACCATGATGATGAACCTCGTCATCTTTGCCTTGGGTGTCGTCGGCTGGTTCGTCTGCGGATACGCCCTCATGTTCGGGGCCACCGATTACGGCGGGCTCCTGGGGCTGACGCCCTTGGGTTCCGCGTTCTCGGTTGGGGGCTGGAACCTCATCGCCCACACCGGGTTCTTCCTGAGTGGGAAGGCGTATGACGTCAGCGTCCTCGGCTTCTTCTTCTTCCAACTCGTCTTCATGGACGCCACGGCCACCATTCCGACGGGAGCCATGGCCGAGCGCTGGAAGTTCAGCTCGTTCTGCGTCTGGGGGCTCTTCGCCTCGATGCTCCTCTATCCGATCTACGGCAACTGGGTCTGGGGCGGCGGTTGGCTGTCACAA
>JBKJLN010000179.1:0-5000 GCA_046596935.1 Acidimicrobiales bacterium | reverse complement strand
CTGAACGTCCTCGAAGGCGCCCGCCAGGCCGGGTCGCGCAAGGTCGTGTTCGCATCGAGCGGCGGGACCATCTACGGAGACCCCGATCCGGTCGAGCTCCCGCTCCGCGAGACCCATCCGCAACAACCGCTCTCGCCCTACGGCGTGGCCAAGAAGGCCGTGGGTGACTACCTCGTCGCCTACCGTCAGCTCCACGATCTCGAGTTCACCGCTCTGGCGCTCGCCAACATCTACGGGCCCCGTCAGAATCCTCACGGCGAGGCCGGCGTGGTCGCCATCTTCGCCAAGAAGCTGTTGGCGGGCGACCAGTGCACGATCTTCGGTGCCGGAGACAAGACCCGCGACTACACCTTCGTGGACGACGTGGTCGACGCCTTCGCTCGGTCCGCCGACGGGGCCGACGGGCTGCTGCTCAACATCGGCACCAGCGTCGAGACATCCGACCGCGACCTGTACGAAATCGTTGCCAGAGCGGCCGGCGTCGACCAGGAGCCGCTCTACGCCCCCGACCGCCCGGGTGACCTCCGCCGTTCCTGCCTCGATCCGGGCCGAGCCGGAGTCCACCTCGGCTGGCGCCCCTGGACCTCCCTCGATGAGGGCATCACCCAAACGGTCGACTTCTTCCGTTCTTGAAGAAGCTTCTACCTAAAAAGGTCTTCGTCGGGTCGGCGGACGATCTCGGCGGCGACCGAGGAGTCGCGTAGCCACGTCGGGTCGACGCCGCGGATGATGGCGACGGCGATGCCGGTGCTCTTGCCCATGACGAGTTCAGCGGCGCCGGCCAGCTCGTCGGCCACGCAGACCTCCGTCACCTGGAGCTCGCGCCCGTAGGCATCGTTGGTGCCGCGGAGGTCGACGACCGCGGCGATTCCGGCGCATCCGATGGCGACGTCGGTAACGCCGCGCCGCCACGTCCGCCCGAAGGTGTCGGAGATGATGACGCCCACCTCGACCCCCGCCTTGCCCCGGAGGCCGTCACGGATACGGCGAGCCGACCGGTCGGCGTCGACGGGCAGCAAGGCGGCGTAACCCCGCTCCACATTGGACAGGTCGATCCCGGCGTTGGCGCAGACGAAACCGTGGCTGGTCTCGGTGATGAGCAGGTCGCCTCGGCGGCGCAGGATGCGAACCGCCTCGCGCTCGACGATCGCCTTGTGGCTGAGCGGGTCATCGGCGTCGACGGCTTCGAGGCGACCCTCCGCCTTGGAGACGACCTTCTGGGTCACGACCAAGACGTCGCCGTCGACGAGTTGCACCCCGGTGGCGAGGATGAGGTCGGACAGGACGTCGCCGGGCCGCACTTCCGGCAGGCCGGATATCGGGAGCAACGAGATACCGGACCCGGGGGTCGCGGTCATCCCAGCACCACCTTTGCGAGAGCGGCGGCTTCGTCGGCGCCCTTCATGATCGTCGGGGCGACCACCGCTCGCATGCCCGCAGTCTCGACCGCCGACGCAAGACTGGCGTCGGCTTCGTCGATCACGAGCGTCGCCGCGAACCCGGCGTAGAGGCGGGCCACGCCCACCACCGACGACTCGTGGCCGAGTTCGGTCAACAGCCGATCTGCTGGCCCTTTGAGTGCCGCTCCGGCGATGATCGGGCTGACGGCAACGACGTCGTCTCGCCGGGCGCGGAGGGCGTCGGTGATGCCGGGCACGGCCAGGATCGGGCCGATCGACACGATGGGGTTCGACGGGCAGACGACGATCCGCTCGGCCCGCCGGATGGCGTCGAGGACGTCGGCGCCCGGCCGCGCATGGTCGGCACCGACGAAACGGACCGACTCGACGGCGACGGCGTGCTGACGGCCGACGAAGTATTCCTGGAACCCGATCTCGCCCTCTCCCGCGACGGTGATGCGAGTCTCGACGCGGTCGTCCGACATCGGAAGGAGCCGCAGGGCAACGTTCCAAGCGCTCACGATTTCCGCCGTGACCTCGGTGAGAGTGGCGCCCTCCGAACGTCGCTGCGTCCGATAGAGGTGGGTGGCGAGGTCTCGATCGCCGAGGCCGAACCAGGTCTGGCCGCCGTAGCGAGCCAATCCTTCCATGGCGTTCCAGGTCTCGCCCTCGAGCCCCCAGCCCTTCTCCTGGCTGATGGCGCCGGCCAGGGTGTAGGTGATGGTGTCGAGGTCGGGGCTGATCGACAGGCCGTGGAGGATGACGTCGTCGCCCGTGTTGACGATTGCGGTCACCTCGGCCGGATCGGCCACAGCGACGATGCCGCGAAGCATCCGGGCGGCGCCGACCCCTCCTGCCAAGGCAACGATCATCCGCGCACGCTACCGGCCCCTCCTCGGTGGATCCCCGCCTCTCCCTGCGCGGCTTTCGTGCAGTTGTGGCCCGCCTAGGCGGCCGAAGTGCACGAAAGCACTCAGTTGCGCAGGTCTGCGAGCCGAGAACGGACAGATGCGACGTATCGCGGCCGTCGGCCTTCTCGTCTCCCTGGTTGTTGGTCCGACCGCGTTCGGCGCGGCCGCGCCGGCGGGCGCGAGCACCGACGCCGAGTACCGGGAGATCTCCTTCCCCGTCGAGGGGCCGGTGCAATTCAGTGACGACTTCGGCGATCCCCGCTCGGGCGGACGCACGCACGAGGGCAACGACCTCATGGGCACGAAGATGCAGAAACTGGTTGCGGCCGTCGATGGCACGGTGACGACGGCCAAGCTCGATGCCCTCGGCCTGTCAGGCAACTTGCTCACGCTTCGGGATGCCGACGGCTGGCAGTACCGCTACGTGCACATCAACAACGACACCCCGGGGACCGACGACGGCCTGAACCCGACCGACGGCGTGTTCGCTCCCGGCATCGTGGTCGGATCGAAGGTGAAGGCCGGTCAGCACGTGGCGTTCCTCGGAGACAGTGGGAACGCCGAGGGCACGGCCCCGCACCTCCACTTCGAAGTGCGCCGCCCCGATGGCACCGCCGTCGACCCGTGGACGAGCCTGCGGCTGGCCAAGGGTCTTCCGGCCGGGACCCGCTGCGGCTACGGATCGAACCCGAAGGCACGGCCGACCACGACGTCGGCGGCCGGCTATCACGTGCTTGGCGCCGACGGCGGGATCTTCAGCTTCGGCGATGCGCCGTTCCTCGGGTCGGTGCCCGGTCTCGGGCTCGCCACCAAGTCGACGGCCTTGCGACTCAGCACCACCAAGACGGGGCTCGGCTATCACATCCTCGGCGCCGACGGCGGCATCTTCACCTTTGGCGATGCGGCCTTCTTGGGCTCGGTGCCGGGGCTGAAGCTCACCATCAACGTGCAGGCCATCGATTTCCAACGCACCCCGTCGGGCAAGGGGTATTGGGTGCTCGGCGCCGATGGTGGAGTCTTCACCTTCGGCGACGCCCAGTTCTTCGGTTCGGTGCCCGGACTGGGCATCTCGGCCAAGACCATCCGTCTCGTGCCGACCCCCACCGGCAAGGGCTATTGGGTCCTCGGCGCCGACGGCGGCATCTTCACCTTCGGCGACGCCGAGTTCGCCGGCTCCGTCCCCGGGTCCGGGGTCGCCACTCGAGTCGTCGCCATGGCCCCGGGAGCCAAGGGCGGATACTGGGTGTTGGCCGAAGATGGTGGCGTGTTCAGCTACGGCGTCACCTTCCAGGGCTCGGTGCCGGGGCTCGGACTGTGTGTCTGGCCGAAGGGCGTGCAGATGGCCGCCTCGCCGACGGGCAACGGATACTGGGTCGTCGGCGACGAGGGCAGCGTCTTCTCCTTCGGCGACGCCGCCAAGTACGGAGACGTCGCCGGACTCGGGATCAAGATGCGCGCCGTCGACCTGGCCGTGGTGCCCCGCGTCGCCCATTGAGGTGAACACCGCTGACCCGGAATGCACTGGGGTCGCCGGTAACCTCGCACGGCTGTGACCACTCGCAGCCCCCGCCGCTCCCTCGCCCTGCTACTCAGCGTGGGCTTGCTCGGCGGGCTCTTCGCCACGGTGGCGGCCCAGACGGCATCGGCGCCGCCGGCGTCGGCCTACGAGAACCCCGTCGTCGACCTCGTGGGCCACGGCTTCGGTCACGGACGCGGGCTCGGGCAGTTCGGCGCCCTCGGATATGCCATCGACGAGGGATGGGACTACAAGCGGATCCTCGGCCACTACTACGGAGGCACCGCCGAAGGGAACATCGGGAACCCGCAACTGCCGGTCCAACTGACACGGATGGACGGTAGGGACACGATCGTGCAGCAGGAGCGCACGGAGATGGCCACGAGCGCGGCCTTGGGGAAATTCAAAGCGCTCCGGGCCCGTCTCATCGGACCGAACACCTTCGCCGTTGACGCGGCCGATGATTGTGGCGGCGGCCCGACGGGGTGGCGCAACATCAATCCGTCGGCTGTCGGCCCCGTCAGTTTCACCCCGACGCTCCCCCAGGGCAGCGAGGCCGACGCCCACAGAACCATGATTCAGGTGTGCGAGGCCGGTGCCCTGCGCTGGTATCGGGGTGCGATCGAGGCTCACGACAGCGGCGGTGCACGCACGTTGAACCGCGTCGAGATGGAGAGCTATCTCCGCGGCGTGGTGCCGCGCGAGTCCCCGGCGTCGTGGGCCGACCTCGGAGGGGGAAGCGGCATCAACGCCCTCCGGGCCCAATCGGTGGCGGCGCGTTCGTACGCACAGGCCGAGGATCGGTCCGGTCCGGCCAAGACGTGCGACACGATCTCGTGCCAGGTGTACTCGGGACGGGCCGAGCAGATCGGGACTGGTTCCTTCAAGACCCTCGAAGACCCGCGTAGCGACCGCGCCATCGCCGAAACCGCCGGCGAAGTCCGCACACTCAATGGCGCCACCGCCCGCACTGAATTCTCCTCCTCGACCGGAGGGATCACCGCCGGTGGGCTGTTTCCCGTCGTGACCGACGACGGCGACGACACCGCCTCGAATCCGAACCACACATGGACGGCGCGGATCGGCGTCGACGTCATCGAAGCCAAGTACGCCAAGGGCACGCTGCTCGATGTTCAGGTGCTCGAGCGGAACGGGCTCGGGGCCGAGGGCGGA
>JBKJLN010000381.1:0-3097 GCA_046596935.1 Acidimicrobiales bacterium | reverse complement strand
CGCTCGAGGGAGCGGCTGTCCTTGCCCTTCGAGAGATACGGGCCGTAGCGGCCGTTCTGGGCGGTGATCTCCTCGCCCGACTCGGGATCGGCGCCGACGACGCGCGGAAGGGAGAGCAGGCGCAAGGCGTCGTCGACGGTGACGGACGTCGGCTCCATGTCCTTGAAGAGCGAGGCCATCTTCGGCTTCTCCTTCGGACCGAGCGTGTCGGGGTCGCCGAGCTGGACGTAGGGCCCGAAGCGACCGACCTTCACGTAGACCGGAAGGCCGGTCGGTTCGGCCCCTACGTCCAGCTCGGCGATCCCGACACCCTCGGTCCCAAGGAGAAGCCGAAGATGGCCTCGCTCTTCAAGGACATGGAGCCGACGTCCGTCACCGTCGACGACGCGTTGCGCCTCCTCTCGCTTCCCCGGGTCGTCGGCGCCGACCCCGAATCGGGCGAGGAGATCACCGCCCAGAACGGCCGCTATGGCCCGTATCTCACGAAGGGGAAGGACAGCCGCTCCCTCGAGCGAGAAGAGCAACTCTTCTCGGTGAGCCTGGCCGAGGCGCTGGCCATCTACGCCCAGCCCAAGACGTTCGGCCGGGCGCGCGCCGCCGCCAAGCCGCCTCTGCGTGATCTCGGAATCGATCCGGCCGTCGACAAGCCGGTGGTCATCAAGGAGGGACGCTTCGGGCCCTACATCACCGATGGCGAGTACAACGCCACCGTTCCCCGCAGCGAGAGCGTCGAGGAGATCACGACCGAACGGGCCTTCGAGTTGCTCGCCGACAAGCGGGCGGCCGGACCGGCCAAGAAGTCGGGCGGGCGCAAGAAAGCGGCGGCGAAGAAGGTGGCGCCGGCGAAAAAGCCGGGGCCCAAGAAGTCGGCGGCGAAGAACGTCGGGGCCAAGAAGTCAGCGGCAAAGAAGGCCACGGCGAAAAAGATGCCGGCGGCAAAGAACGCGGCGCCGGACACGGTGCCTGCCGAGGGCACGCCGACCTCGTAGCCTGAGATCGGTGGCGGAGGCCTTCTTGTCGGAGGATGAACGAGCAAGCGGCGAAGGGAGTGATGCCCCGACCGAGCCGGTGATGGGCCGCGTCGACGACGCATCCCCCCTCGAGCCCACCGAAGGGTTCAGTACCGCCCGCCTCTTCGGGTCGGCGTCGTTCTTCCGTCTTTGGCTGGCCCAGGTCGCTTCGTCACTCGGCGACTGGATCGGCTTCGTCGCCATCACTGCGCTGGCGGCTCGCATCGCCGGCGGAGGCTCCCCCGAAGCGGCCGTCGGCGTCGTGCTGTCCGCTCGGCTCATTCCCGGGTTCTTCCTCGCCCCGGTCGCCGGCGTCCTCGTCGACCGGTGGGATCGCAAGAAGGTCATGGTGGCCTGTGACATCGGGCGCGGTCTCGTCCTGGCCACGCTTCCGTGGGTCGACACGATCGCAGGGCTGGTGGTGGCATCGCTCTTTCTCGAAGTTCTCACCCTGTTGTGGTCGCCGGCCAAGGAGGCGTCGGTCCCGAGGATGGTTCCGACCCAATACCTTCCGACGGCGAACTCACTGTCGCTGGTTGCGGCCTATGGCACCTTCCCCATCGGATCGGCGGTGTTCGCGGCCTTGGCCGGCGTCGCCAAGTTCCTCGGCAACTACAAAGCCCTCAGAGGCCTCAGCGTCGACCAGGAGTTCGTCGCCATCTACTTCGACGTCGCCACGTTCTTCATCTCGGCGACGCTCATCTCGACCCTGGTGCTGCCCCACCTCCGTCGGACCGTCACCGAAGGCGAGGAAGACGCCGCCCCCTCCCGTGGCGGCATCGAATTCGGGTCGGCCGTGCGCGACATGCGCGAAGGGCTCTCGGTCATCACCCACAGCCGATTGATCCGCTCGGTCATGATCGCCATCGCCACCGGGCTGATCGGCGGCGGCATGCTCGTGCCCCTTGGACCGCGCTTCGCCAAGGAGACCCTCGGTGGCGGATCGGCCGCCTTCGGACTGTTGCTCACCGCCCTCGGCGGCGGCATGGCCGCTGGCATCATCGGCTTGTCGATCCTGCAGCGGAAGTTGCCGCACCAGCGGGTGTTCGTCTGGTCGGTGCTCGGCGCAGGAACATCGATCCTGATCGGGGCATCGATGTCCGAGCTGAAGACGGCGCTGTTCTTCGTGACCCTGCTTGGCGTCTTCGCCGGCGCCATCTACGTCCTCGGCTTCACGATCCTGCAGACGAACGTGGAGGACGAGGTGCGGGGGCGGATCTTCGCCGTGCTCAACACCCTCGTCCGCTTCTGCCTGCTGCTGGCCTTCGCCATTGCGCCGTTCCTGTCATCGCTCCTCGACTCCATTTCGAACCGACTCTTCGACCGCCACATCGACCTCTTCGGTTTGGGGATCTCGATCCCCGGCACCCGCCTCACCCTCTGGCTGGGTGGCCTGATCATCCTGGGTGCCGGGGCCCTGGCCCTGGTGTCGATGAAGGAGCGCAGCGGCGACGTCGCGGTTCCGTGATCGCCGCGCACTGGGTGGCTTTCGAGGGCGGCGAGGGCAGCGGGAAGTCGACCCAGGCCCGTTTGTTGGCCGATCGCATCGACGCCGTGTTGACGCGGGAGCCGGGCGGAACGGCCGTCGGCGAGCGCGTGCGCGACGTTTTGCTCGACGCTTCGGTTGTTGCTATGGACAGCCGCACCGAAGCCCTCTTGATGGCGGCCGACCGGGCGCAACACGTGGCCGAGCGGGTGCGTCCCGCGCTCGCTGCCGGCCGCTGCGTCGTGAGTGACCGGTCGGCGTACTCGTCACTCGCCTATCAAGGCCACGGGCGGGGCCTCGGCGTGGCCGCCATTCGTTCGTTGTGCGAGTGGGCGACCGATGGACTGTGGCCTGATCTGGCCGTTCTCCTCGACGTGCCTGCCGGCATCAGCGCTGAGCGGATGAAGGATCCGCCGGATCGCCTCGAGTCTGCGGGCGCCGCATTTCACGATGCCGTCGCCGTCGGTTTCCGCGAGTTGGTCGAGGAGGAACCGCAGCGTTGGCTGGTGGTCGATGGCACCGGCGCCGTCGAAGATGTCGCCGCCCGTGTCACCTCCGCCTACGAGGGCTGGGTCTCCCGTCGTGGGTGAGGGCCTTTACC
>JBKJLN010000214.1:0-26524 GCA_046596935.1 Acidimicrobiales bacterium | reverse complement strand
GCTGTCCGCCGCGTCCGGAAGCTCTGCTCGAAGGCATCGTCCTGCTCCAGCAGATGATCCAGAACGAGAACATGGCCGACGACGAGGGGCTCGCCCCGCCAGCGGTCGGCCATGTTCTCGTTCTGGATCATCTGCTGGAGCAGCACGATGCCTTCGAGCAGAGCTTCCGGACGCGGCGGACAGCCGGGGACATAGACGTCGACAGGGATGATCTGGTCGATGCCCTTGGTGACGGAGTAGCTGTCCCAGTACGGACCGCCGCAGTTGGCGCAGTTCCCCATGGAGATGACGTACTTCGGGTCGGGCATCTGCTCGTAGAGGCGCCGGATGGGCGGGGCCATCTTGTCGGTGACGGTGCCCGAGATGACGACCAGGTCGGCCTGGCGGGCGCTCGCCGGCAACGGAATCACGCCGAGTCGCATCACGTCGTAGCGGGGAGACCCGAAGGCGGCACCCATCTCGATGGCGCAGCAGGCCAGACCCCACTGGTACACCCACAGCGAGTACTTCCGGCCGTAGTTCAGGAGCCAGGTGAGGGGCTTCGGAATCTTTCCGCTCTCGACTAGACCCACCGGAGCACGCCCTTTCGCCAGGCATAGACGAGCCCGAGGGCCAGGATGACGATGAACACGATCATCTCGACCAGGCCGAACACACCCAACGCCTCGAGCTGGACGGCCCACGGGAAGATGAAGACGGCCTCCACGTCGAAGAGGACGAAGAGCAGGGCGAAGACGTAGTACCGGATCTGGCTCTGGGACCACCCGGTTCCGACAGGATCGACACCGCTCTCATAGGGGATGTACTTCTGGGGCTGGGGGCGGCGGGGCCGGATCAAGCTGCCCACGCCCAACAGTGCGCCAGTGAGCAGCAAGGCGGCACCCCCGAGGATGGCCACCGTCAGGTAGCTCCGGAGGAAGTCCGACATCGGGGCGGGAGCCTAGTGAGCGGGTTCACACGCCGCCAAAGCGAACGGGGCGTCAGACTGCACCCATGGCGCCCAGCTACCACCGCCTGGGGGATGTGCCCCGGAAACGCCACGTCGCCCACCGCGCGTCGGACGGTCGTCTCTATGACGAAGAGGTCGTCGGTCTCGAAGGGTTCAGCGGCCGCTACTCGATCCTTTACCACCGCTACGCCCCGACGCGGGTGCTGCGGATCGAGGACGCGACGTTGCTTCCTGGCCTCCTCGACCCATCGGGCGACCCCACCCTGCGCCACCACCTCCTGCGCACCGAGGGGCGGACGCACCCGGCTGCAGACGAGCTCGCGGGGCGCCAAGTCCTGTTGTGGAACGCCGACGTGCGCCTCGGCGTGTCCGCCTTCGGCAACGAGCCGGGACGCCTGATCCGCAACGGCGGCTCGGACGAAGTGCACTTCGTCCATGCCGGCGGCGGCCGACTCGAGTCGGTGTTCGGCGTGCTCGTGTACCGCTCCGGTGACTACGTGGTGGTACCCAAAGGGACGACGCACCGTTGGGTTCCCGCCGGCGCAGCCAACACCCACCTCGTCATCGAGACGGCCGGGGCGGTGCGGCTCCCCCGCCGCTACCAGAACGGCGAGGGCCAACTCCTCGAGCATGCGCCGTACTGGGAACGCGACTTCCGCCGGCCGACCGATGTCTTGGCCCTCGACCAAGAGGGCGAGTTCGACGTGTGGGTGCGCGTCGGCGACCGGACCGCGATCTACACCCTCGACCACCACCCCTTCGACGTCGTTGGGTGGGACGGGCACCTCTACCCCTACGCCTTCTCGATCCACGACTTCGAGCCGATCAGCGGGCGCCAGCACCAACCCCCACCCGTCCACCAGACCTTCGAGCTCGACGGCGCCGTGGTGTGTTCGTTCGTGCCGCGCCGCCTCGACGACGGGCCCGACGTCATCACCGCCCCGTACAACCACGCCAACCTCGATTCCGACGAGGTGCTCTTCTACGTGAGCGGCGACTTCTTCAGTCGGCGGGGCATCGAACCGGGCGCGATCACCTGGCACCCGCGTGGGATCCCGCACGGTCCGGCTCCCGGTGTGGCCGAAGCTTCGATCGGCCAGACGACCACCGAGGAACTGGCCGTGATGGTCGACACCTTTGCGCCCTTGCACCTCACTGCAGCCGCCGACGCCCTCGACGACCCCGCCTATCCGATGAGCTGGACGCCCCCGAGCTGAGGCGGCCTGGGCGCCCCACGAGGAGGTGTCCCCCGACCACGAGCAGGATCCCGGCCAAGGTCAGGGTTCGTACCTCCGCGCCGGTCCTGGGCAGCTCGAACGCGGCGGTCGGCGGCGGCGCCGGAAGAGGCGGCGCCGGGGTCACAGGGGCTGCGGGTGGCAACGTCGTCGAAGGTGCGGGCGCAGCGTCGGCCTCCCGGGGTGGTGCCAATGGGAGTGCTGCAGCCGCAATGGGCGGCGGTGCCAGGAGCGGCGCCGGCATTGCGACGGTAGATGCCTCGGCTGGTGCTAGGGGCGGGGCCGGAGGCGGCGGCGGAATGGGAAGGTCGGACACCGTGGCCACCACCTCTTCTCCGGCCACGACATCGACGATCACCGGTGTCGAGTCGAGGAGATACCCCGGAGGCGCGGTCACCTCCCGCACGGCGTAGCGCCCGGGCAACAAGGGTGTTGCCGGGTAGGGAATGTCGACCTCGAACGTGGCGGGGTCGGCGTCTCGATCCGCGGTGACGGCGAAGGACGCTCCTTCGATCGATCGTCCGGTGACGCCGTCGACCTTGTCGATCCGCAGGCTCCCGCGCCGGGCCGGGTCGAGCACCTCGAGGGTGGCATCGGCGTCGTTGATGACAACGTCCCACGGCCCTGCGATCTCGTAGCCGGGCGGCGGGCTGGTCTCGCGCACGGTGTACGAGCCGGGGAGTAACTCGACGGCCTCGGTTCGACCATCGGTTCCGACGACGAGTTCGCCGTCGACGCCGTCGATCGCAAAACGCGCGCCCGTGACGGCCAGGCCGGGCTCGGCGTCACCCCGTTTGAGGATCTGGAATCGATGGAGGACCTTGGCCTCGAACGACTGCTCGGCCCGCAGGGTGAGCACCGATGGGCGAGCGACCCGCTGAGCGCGGCCCACGGTCGGACGCAGACTCGTGAGTTCGATGTCGGGGACTTGCGCCTCCAGAACGAAGCGATTGGTTCCGGGGCCGGCCTCGAAGGACCAGTGGGTTCGACCATCGAGCCCAGTCACGCGGTTGACGCCGTCGAGCAACGCCGCCCCTGACACTTGGGGGCGGACGGCCACGTCGGGAATCGGCAGGCCGTTGGCGTCTCGAACGGTCACGGCCAGTGTCCCCTGGTGACCCGCTACCGGCTGATCGACTGAAACGTCGATGGCAAGCGGGCCGACGAGCCTCGAGCGGCCGATGGCTTCGGTCTTGATGGCCTGCGCTCGTGCCAACACCTCTGCCTCCCGTCCGCCGAAGCCCGAGAGCCGACCTACGTCGAGGACGTCGACGTCGAGGCGGCCCGATGGGTACGCCGCCCCCATCAAGTCGTGCAGCACGAGCATGAGGGCGGGGGCAGTGACCAGATCGGCCTCGGGTCCGAAGCGTCCCACCGCCCACGCCAGAGCACGGCGAGTGTCGGCCGCGTGGTCGTCGAGCGTCGCCGGTTCGTAGGCCAAGGCCACGTCGGGTGCGGCGATGCCGTGGTCGACGCACCAGACAGCGCCGAGATCGCCGAGGCGGTAGCTCCCGTACCAACCTCGGAAACCGTCGACCACACCACGGAAGCCAACGCCCTCCTCGACAGCCGCCGACGCCGCCCCGGGAGGTGAAAGCAGCCGCATCGGCGCCGCGATCGCAAGGAGGAGGGCGGCAGCGAGCAGAGTCTTCGACAGCCGCCGGAACAGCGAACGGAAGCAACAGGGGGCAGGGTGTTGAGCCATGGCAGGGCCTCGTGGGATCGGGGGATCGTCCTGGCGGCCGCAGCCTGCAAGCGGAGCGTGTCCGCTCCGTGAATCAGGATTAGCACGGCTGCTCCCCCGCCGGAAGGCCGGATTCGCCCGTCCCGACCATTTCGTCACCGAGCGTGGCTGGCGGGCTACAGCTGTTCACCGTCCGCGCCGAAGAACTTGCATGGCCGCCACCCCCCGCTCCTCACACCCCTGCCGCCGGGTCTTCGGATTTGCGGCCATGGTCGTGGCCAGCGCCGACGTAGCCGCCATCGCGTCGACCAGTGGCAATCCCACGGGCGCCGCGGCCACCGCCGCCCGGCTTCCGATGACGGCCTACGGCATTCTCCTCTTGGCTGTCGGCCTGTGGTGCGTGGCCACGTCGTTCGCCACCCAGAAGGCGGTCAATCTCGACGAGGTCGACGACCTGCAGCCGGTCGATGAAGGCGACGAGCGAGCGGTCATCCACGCACTGCGGAACTTCGGTTGGTACGTCGCCGATGACGTGCTGCTCCCGCACGCGGCTGTGGATCACATCGCCGTCGGACCGGCGGGCGTGCTGGCCGTGCAGGTCCAGTGGACGAACCGAGCGGACAACCGTGGCAAGCCGGCGGTCCGTGCGCGCATCGCCGCCCAGCAGGTTCGCAAGATGTTGGCGGCCAAGGAGCTGTCGGTCGAGGTCGTGCCGGTGGTGTTGACCTTCGGACCCGGTCTCACCAAGAAGTCGACGGGAGTCCGCGTCATCGACACCGTGGCGATGTTGAACGGCTACCAGGCCGAGGAATGGATCAGCGAGCTGACCCGACGGACGCTTCTCGCCGACGAGGTCGTCGACGCCGTGCGGACCGCCGTCGGCGATCTGCGTGAAGCCGCGGCGGTCGAGTTCATGGTCGACCTTCCGTCTTTGGTCTCCGCCTGAGCCACGTCGCGGTTCCGGCCCACCGGGGCCGGCGACCTCAGCCGTAACATCGATTGCCATGACCGCCACTGCTCCCGCAAGCCCCGTGACCGAAATCGGATCCGAGGCCCTGGTGTCGAGCCGGCTCGACGAGCTGCTCGCCGGTTTCGATCCGTCGACCACCCTTGACGTCGAGTTCCTCGGGCGGCAGTTCGATCTCGGACTGGCCTGGGTCGGTTTTCCCGAGGGCCTCGGCGGGCTCGGTCTCTCACCCAAGTTCCAGGAGAGCATCGACGCCCGCCTCGGCGCCGCCGGTGCGCCCCGCATCAACGCCCGCAACCCGATCGCAGGAATGGCGGCGCCCACGCTGCTCAGCCACGGCAGCGAAGACCAGCTCCGTCGCTACCTCCGGCCGATGTTCACGTGCGAAGAGATCTGGTGCCAGATGTTCAGCGAGCCAGGCGCCGGGAGCGACGTCGCCGCACTGGCGACCCGGGCCGTACGCGACGGAGACGAGTGGATCGTCAATGGCCAGAAGGTGTGGACGACCATGGCCCACATGTCGCGTTATGGCCTCCTCGTGGCGAGGACCGACCCGGAGCAGCCGAAGCACAAGGGCATGAGTTACTTCGTTCTCGACATGCACGCCCCGGGGGTCGAGGTTCGGCCTCTGCGCCAGATGACCGGCGAAGCCGAGTTCAACGAGGTGTACTTCACCGACGCCCGCATTCCTGACACTGAACGGCTGGGCGAAGTCGGCGAGGGCTGGCGGGTCGCCATGACAACCCTGATGAACGAGCGGGTGTCGATCGGTGGCGGTGTTGCCCCGCGGGGATCAGGTCCGATCGCCGAGGCCCTCCGGATCTGGCACGAGCAGGAGCGCCACGATCCGGCAATGCGCGACGTCCTGATGCAACGGTGGGTGCAGGCCGAAGTCGGCCGTCTCACCAACCTCAGGGCCCAGCAGCTGCGTTCGGCCGGAACCCCGGGTCCGGAAGGTTCCATCGCCAAACTCGCCTTCGCCGAACTCAACAAAAGGATCTACGAGCTGTGCCTCGACCTGCTCGGACCCGCCGGCATGCTCTACCGCAGCTATGAGATGACGCGCCCCGAGCAGGCCGGCTTCGGCGGCGAGGGCGATGTGTGGAAGGCCTTCCTCCGGGTGCGGGCGAACTCGATCGAGGGCGGAACGAGCGAGATCATGCGCAACATCCTGGGTGAGCGGATGCTCGGCCTGCCCGGCGACATCCGCAACGACAAAGTGGTTCCGTGGTCCCAGGTGCCGCGCTCGTAATGGCATTCGTGCCACGATCGACCTGATGGCCGTCGACCCCCGCGCCTCGAGCGCGCCCGCGCCGCTGCAGGTCGACGCCGTGCTCGACGTCGTCCTCACCAGCGCCGGGCGGATCTTCGAGGGCGAGGGTGGCTCGGTGATGCTCCTCGTCGGGCCCGAAGAGCTCGAGGTCGTCGCCTCGCCGTCGAACCCGGCGGCCCTCAATGCCAGAGTGCGTTTTGGCGACGGCGTCGCCGGTCGGGTGGCGGAGAGCTGCGACCCGGTGCTCGTCACCGGTCGTGCTGGCAACCGATCCAAGCCCGTTGACAGCGGCATGTGCGTCCCACTGGTGCACGATGACCGGATCTTCGGCGTGCTCAACGTGAACGCAAAGCCCGGGCGAGTGTTCACCGAACACGACCTCGTTTCTGCGACCGCCTTCGCAGCCCATGCCGCCGACGCCCTGGCGGCTGCCCGCCTTTACGAGGTCGAGCGTCGTCAGGGGGTCGACCGCCCCGAGCGCCATCTCGAATTGATGCTCCGGCACCTGTCCGATGCGGCCGATGTCGACTTCGTCGAAAAGAGTACGGGCGAGGTCACCGACCTCGCCCGGGTCGCCCGTTCGGTCGCCGAGATGGAAGATCGAGCCGGCCGACCGACTGGCGTGCGGGGGCCGGAATCGGTATCCGTTGCCGGCGGCGAATCGGCGCTGCGGCGAGTGTTGCTCGAGCTCATCGACAACGGCCACCGCCACGGCGAAGCCCCGGTACGGATCATCTTCGAGCCGGATTCCGATGCCGTCGTGATCAGCGTGGCCGACAGTGGTGCCGGAGTTCCGGTGGCCGAACGCACGCGCGTGTTCGAGCCCTACGGTCGCCTCGAGCGGGATTCCGACGGTCCTGGGCTCGGGCTCGGGCTGACGATCGTCCGCCGCCTGGTCGAGTCGATGGACGGCTCGCTCGTTCTCGCGGACACCCCCGTGGGTGGTGCGGCGGTGCGGATCCGCTTGCCGCTCGCGACCCAGCCCTAGCTCCAACCACATGGCGCTCGAGCGTGGGTGGAAGGTCCTGATGGTCACGGCGGTCGGGGTCTACCTCGTGTCCCTCGACGTGACCGTCGTGAACATCGCCTTTCCGGCGATCGCCGCGGAGTTCTCGGGAACCAGCCGCAACTCGCTGTCGTGGATTTTGTCCGGCTACAACATCGCCTTCGCCGCCGCCCTGCTGTCGGCAGGACGGCTGGCGGATCGCTTCGGCCGTCGACGGATCTTCTACTTCGGCATCACCATGTTCACACTCTCGTCGATGGCATGCGGACTTGCGCCGAGCGCCGCCTTCCTCATTGCCGCACGGGTGTCACAGGCCGTCGGGGGGGCGTTGGTCGTCCCCAGCAGCCTTGCCCTGGTGTTGCCGGAGTTCCCTCCCAACCGGCGGTCCGCCGCTATCGGGATCTCGGGAGCCGTCGGCGGCATCGCCGCGGCGACGGGTCCGAGCCTCGGCAGTCTGCTCGTACAGACCGTCAGCTGGCGCGCCGTCTTCTTCATCAACGTGCCGTTGTGCATCGGCGCCTGGATCTTCGGTCGCTCGCTGCTGCGCGAGTCGAAGGATCCGAATGCCACCGGCCTTCCCGACATCTTCGGTGGGGTCCTGGGTAGTGCCTCGATCGGACTCCTGGCATTGGCGATCGTGCAGGGTGACGACTGGGGGTACGGCGACGCCCGCACCGTTGCCGCGCTGGTGGGCTTCGCCGTGCTGCTCCCGGCATTTCTCTTCCGTTGCTCGCGCCAAGCCGACCCGATCCTCGACCTCTCGCTCCTCCGCCAGCGCTACTTCGTCACTGCCAACGGCGCCGGGTTCCTGTTCGCCCTCGGCTTCTTCGCCATGTTGTTCGTCAACATTCAATTCACCACGGGGGTCTGGCGGTATTCGATCATCGGCGCCGGCTTGGCGGCCACGCCGGGGCCACTGTGTGCCGCGATGGCCGCTGGTCCGGCCGGGCGCCTGGCCGACCGATACGGACACCGGGTGGTGATCGTTCCGGGCGCGCTGTTGTTCGCCACCGGGATCATCGGCCTCGTGCTATTTGCCGGGCGCGAGCCCGACTACTGGGCCGTGCTGTTCCCGGCCAACGTCATCACCGGCTTCGGAGTGGGCTTCACCATCTCCACCCTCGGCAGCGCCGCAAACGCCTACCTGCCGCCGACGCGTTTCGCCATGGGCAGCGCCTTCAATGCCACCTGCCGCCAGATCGGTGCCGCGCTCGGCATCGCCACGGCGGTCGCCATCATCGGACGGCCGGGCACGCCCGGTTTCGCTGAAAGCTTCGACGTGGCCTGGAGCGCCATCGCCGTGACGGCCGTTGCCGCCGGTTGTCTGATCCTCTTTTGGTACCGCCGGCCGGCCGAGGCGCCGGATTCGGACATCGACCTCGTGCCGTCGGTCGCCGGCGGCTAGAGCTCGACCTCGTCGGCCTCGCTCGACACCTTGGTGACGAGCGCCAGCAGTAGAGCCACGCTGGCGCCGACGAGCACGACGGTCGAGACCGATGTTCGGTCGGCGACGAACCCGCCGATGAGCAGGCCGATGGGCACGGTGCCGCCGAAGCCCATGATCCACAGCGCCATCACCCGGCCCCGCACGTTCTCGTCGAGGTGCGACTGCAGGACCGTCGACAGCGACGTCACCGTGGCGAAATAGAAGAGGCCGACCAGGAAGAGCACCGGGTACGCCGGAAGCGCATCGCGCAAGATGGCGAACACCGCGAGGCAGAGACCGAACAGCGCCAGTCCGATGCGCACGGCGGTGGCTTTCGAACGGCCGACGAGCACTGTTCCCACCGAGATCGCCCCAACGGCGGCGCCCAGTCCGAAGCACGCAAAGAGCACGCCGTACCCGGCACCCTGGACATCGAGCCCGAGGTTCCGCCCGGCGATCACCGGGAGCAAGCCGATGAAGGGGAGACAGAACAGGGAGATGGCGACGATCGTCAACAGGCACCGCCGCACCAGGCGATCGCGTCGGGCGACCGCGAACCCGCCGATGAGGCGCCGGAATCCCTGTTCGCCTTGCGAGGGATACGGACGGGGAAGGGCGACGGTGGCCAGCGTGCCGATGGCGAAGAGGTAGGTCACGGCGTTGATGGCGAAGATTCCGGACGGATGCACGACAGAGAGGATCAGACCGGCGATGGCCGGCCCGATGACTCGCGAAAGGTTGAGCTGCACCGACTGAAGGGACACGGCGCCGACGAGGTCGCGCTTGTCGACGAGCTGAGGTAACACTGCCGAGAACGTCGGAGCGTTGATGGCGTTGCCGACACCGATGCCGAGCACACAGAGGAACAGCGCCAACCGCGAGGGCTCGGCCTGGTGGGCCACCGCCGCCAACACAAAAGAGAGGATCATCTGTTCCGCCTGGCAGCCGATCAGCAGCCAGCGGCGATCGACGGTATCGGCGAGGAGTCCGCCGACGATCGACAGCAACAGCATGGGCCCGAGTTGGGCGAACCCCAGCAGTGCCACGAACCCCGACGACCCGGTGAGCTTGAACGCCAGCGCGCCGAGAGCGACGTTCTGCATCCAGGTACCGATGTTGGAGGCGAGCGATCCCGACCAGACCAGGAGAAAGGGTCGGTACGCCAAGGCGGCCCGCGCGCTTCCGGCGGCGAAACGTTGGGGGCCGGAAGCGGCGGCAGCATCACTGAAATCGTCGATGGACGGAGGGGACGTCGACATTTGCAGGACGGAGCTTGCCACCGCTGGCGCAAGCTGCTTGGCTCACCCTGCGGTCATTCGGAGCCCTCCCGCCGGCACCTTTCTTTCTCCACCGAAAAGAGAGGAGCCCGTCGTGGCCCCCGCTCCCCTGTTGCCCCCGCCCGACCGACTCGATCGCCTCGTCACGATGCTCGACGCGGCCACGAGCGACGACAGCTGGCACCAACCTCATCGCCTGGTTTCGCTCGAGAACGACCCCGAGTGGCCTGGACGCACCACCTTCGGCCTTCGCACCCTCGCTCCGGGCGAACATCCCCTCGACCACCTCCTCGGCTTCGTGGCTCCCAAGGCCTGGACGGGCATGGGGGTCGTCTGCTTCGGTTGGGCCGCTCCCGCAGAGGACGCCGATCTCGGGCGGGGCACGGCCACGGCCAGACCCTCGGCCCATCCCGACCGGCGGCGGGTGCGGGTCATCACCTTGATCGACCGCCGTGGACGGGAGCAGGCCACGGCCTCCCTCGACGACGGCACCGTGATCGACGAACCCGGGAGCGGGACGGTCACCGACGCGTTGCGCCGCTGCCTCCGCCTGGCGACACCCCAACCTCCGGGAGCCGTGGCCGAGGTGTTCGCGGCGCAATGGCTCCTGGCCATTGCCCGTTCTCCTCGTTCTGTGACGACAGACTGGCGCCAGGTCGCTCTCCTCCATCCGGCGCTGCAGCTCCTCGAGGGCAGCCGCTTCGGACCCCGGGCCGACGAGCTCGTCGGGTGCGGCCGCACCCTGCATCAGACGTTGCCGTGGGAGCAGCTCCGCCAGCGAACTGCGGCCGGCAAGGTGGATGGTGTCGGTATCCCCGCTGACCTGGCTGAGTGGATGGACGAGGGGATGTTCGCCCGTTGGGTGCTCGCCGGGCTCCCTCTGCTTCCGTCGCTGCTGCAGGAGTGCGCCGACGTCGTCGACGCGAAGATGCTTCGCCGGGTACGCCACACGCTCCGTGCATGGGACCTCGACCCGCCGCTCCCCCATCCGCAGCGTCGAGCCGGCTGATCTCCCTGCAACGCGGGCGTCGGGAGCGCCAGCGAGCAGGCCGCAGCCGAGCGGAAAGGAGCGCCAGCGACGCAGAGCGAGACCAGACAGCAACGCGAGCGCACGGCCCGGTTACCGGGCCGTGCGCTCGATGCAATTGGTGAAGCTTTGCTGCTAGTTCTTGGTCTGCTCGACGTCTCCACGCCAGGCACCGGTCTCGGTGCCGCGCGATTCGATGAAGTCCTTGAACCGCTCGAGGTCGCCCTTGGTGCGGCTCTTCACGATGCCGAGCTTGTCTCCGACCTGCTCGACGAAGCCGTCGGGGGCGAAGTCCATCTGCAGCATCACCTTGGTCTTGCCCTCAGCGATGCGGTGGAAGGTGACGACACCGGCGTGCTCGACGCCGTCGACGGCCTTCCACGCAATGCGCTCATCGGGATGCTGCTCGGTGATCTCGGTATCGAACTCCCGCTTCACGCCAGCGACTTCGGTCACCCAGTGGTTGCGGGTATCGCTCAACTGACGGATCTCGTCGACGCCCTCCATGAACCTGGGGAATGACTCGAACTGCGTCCACTGGTTGTAGGCCGTGGACACCGGAACTTCTACTTCGATCGATTCTTCGATCGTTGACATGGCTCTCCTCCATCGGAACTGCGGGTACGTGAGGTCTGTACCCACTCCCCGGCAACGGAAAGCACACTGAACTGCACTAACTCGCGAAAAAACTGGTCAGAAGAGGAGCGTGGCTTGCCGGGCGAAGTCGAAGAACGTCTGAGGGAGGATCCCGGCGATGAGCGTGAAGGCGACGGCGGTAGCCAACACGAGGCCGGCGCCGAAGGGAATGTGGAGCCGGGCAGGCTCGGCTTCGTCGTCGAGGGGCGAGTACATCGTGACGATGACCCGCAGGTAGAAGAACGCCGCGATCACGGCGGCCAGCATGGCGAGCAGGGCCAAGGCGTACGAGCGACTCTGTACCGCCGCTGAGATCACGTAGAACTTGGCCAGGAAGCCAGAGGTGAACGGCACGCCCGCCTGGGCCATCAACAACACGGTGAATCCGAGGGCCACCGCCGGGCGACGCCGGGCCAATCCCTTGTAGCTGTCGAGATCGTGATCCGCGTCGCCGCGCCGACCGACGAGGGTGGCGATGGCGAAGGATCCCATCACCATGAACGTGTAGGCCAACAAGTAGAACAGCGAACCGGCGATGCCCCGGTCGTTGGCGGCCTGCAGCCCCACGAGGATGTATCCGGCGTGGCTGATGGACGAATACGCCAGCATCCGCTTGATGTCGGTCTGCACGAGCGCCAGCACCGACCCGACCAACAGGCTGGCGACGGCCAAGCCCCACACCAGTGGCTTCCAGTCAGGGCGCAACACCGAGAAGGTGGAGAAGAACACTCGCAGGAGGGCCGCGAAGCCAGCGGCCTTGGATGCGCCGGCCATGAACGCCGTCACTGGCGTGGGCGAACCCTGGTAGACGTCGGGCGTCCAGGTGTGGAAGGGAACGGCGGCCACCTTGAACCCGAAGCCGACGAGCAGGAAGGCCAGCCCGGCGAGAAGCACACCGCTCGTGACGGCGACGTTGGCGGCGAGCCACTGGGAGATGCCGGCGAGGTTGGTCGTGCCTGTGGCCCCGTAGACCAGCGCGATGCCGTAGAGAAGGAAGGCCGACGAGAAGGCCGACAGGACGAAGTACTTCATGGCCGCCTCGCCCGATTCGGCACGCCGGCGGTGGAATCCGGCGAGCACGAACAACGCGATCGAGAGCGTCTCGAGCCCCAGGAAGATGACGATGAGGTCGTTGGCGGCGGCCATCAACATGCCGCCCGCCCCTGACAACAGCGCAAGCACGTAGAACTCGGGGCCGTCGAGCTGTTCTCGCCGAAGGTAACCGTCGCCCAACAACGCCGCGAGGGCGATGGAGATGGCGATGATCACGAAGAAGAAGACGGCGAACCCGTCGACGGCGATCATGTTGGCGAAGGCGAACCTCGGCGCCGAGCCCGTTTCGTCGAGGCCTCGCCACAGCCAGCCCGCCGAGAGCAGCGCGGCGCCGGCGGTGCAGACGGTGAAGAGGGCGTAGAACCCGGGCGCCGGCTTCGACTTCACCAGCGACGACAGCGTCAGCAGCGCCATGGCGCCCGCCACCAAGATGATGATCGGACCGATATCGGAGTAGGCAACGGCGGGGAAGGCCAATGGGCCGAGTTGTTGTTGGGCCTGGGTCGCCTGGGCGAGGAGGCTCATCCGTGGCCTCCTTCGTCTGCGGCCACGGTGTGTTGCGCGACTGCCGGTTGGGTGTAGTCGGTGTGCTTCTCGACGTGGGCGATCAGGCGGTTGACCGAGGGCTCGATCCGGTCGAGCACGGGCTTCGGATAGACGCCCAGGAACACGATCAGGACGAGGAGCGGCAGCATCACGCCGCGCTCGCGCCACGTCATGTCGGGGATGGTGGCGTTCTCACCCTCGGGCTCGCCGTGGAACACCCGCTGGTAGGCCCAGAGGAGATAAACGGCCGCGAGGATCACGCCGGTCGTGGCGACGACGGCCCACCAGCGATGGGTGGCGAACGTACCGATCAGGATCAGGAACTCACCGACGAAGCCGTTGAGTGCCGGAAGGCCGATCGACGAGAGCATCACCACGGTGAAGACCGCGGCCAAGATCGGCGCCGGCTTCTGGAGGCCTCCGAGCTCGGAGATGATCCGGGTGTGGCGGCGTTCGTAGATCATGCCGACCAAGAGGAACAGCGCTCCGGTGGAGATGCCGTGGTTCACCATCTGCAGCACGCTGCCGGACAGGCCCTGCGTCGTGAGAGCGAAGGTGCCGAGGACGATGAAGCCGAGATGGGCGACCGAGGAGTAGGCCACCAGGCGCTTCAGGTCTTTCTGCATGGCGGCGACGACGGCCCCGTAGACGATGCCGATGGTGGCGGCCGTCAACAGGATGGGTGCGAGATCGACGGCGGCCTGGGGGAAGAGGTAGAGCCCGAAACGCAGGAGCCCGTAGGTGCCGAGCTTGAGCATCACGCCGGCGAGGATGACTGATCCTGCGGTGGGTGCCTCGGTATGCGCGTCGGGCAGCCAGGTGTGCACTGGGAAGAGAGGCACCTTCACGGCGAAGGCGATGGTGAAGCCCAGGAAGAGCCAGCGCGCCGTCGATTCGGCCACCGACTGAGCCTCGGCCAGCTTGACGAGGTCGAACGTCAGCTCCCCCGTCGCCCGCTGGTGCAAGAAGACGAGCACGAGCATGCTCACCAGAAGGAAGGCCGAGCCGAAGAGTGTGTAGAGAAAGAACTTCATCGAGGCGTAGACGCGGTTCTCGTAGCCCCAACCCGAGATGAGGAAGTACATCGGGACGAGCACGATCTCGAAGAAGAGGAAGAAGACGAGCAGGTCGAGGGCCAGGAACACGCCGAGGCATCCGGCCTCGAGCAACAGCATCCAGGCGATGTAGCTCTTGACGTCCTTCTTCACCACCGGCCCGACGATGGCCAACGGAAAGAGGATTCCGGTCAGAACGACCAACCACAGCGAGATGCCGTCGATACCGAGCTTCCAGGCGACGCCGAATTCCTTGATCCAGCTGTAGGACTGGACGAACTGGAACCCGTCGGCGCCGGACTTGAAGTCGATGGCGATGAAGGCGGCGACGACGCCGACGGCGACCGAGAAGAGCAGGCCGACGAGGCGGATGAGGCCCTCCTGGTGGCGGGGCAACAGAGCGACGACGGCTGCACCCACCGCGGGAATGACGATGAGGGCAGTCAGGAGCGGGAAGGTGACCGCGGCTCCGCCTTCGGCGATCGCAGCGACGAGGGGAGCGATCACAGGCCCACCCGAGCGAGCGTCCAGGCGAGGAGGAGAACGACGCCAGCGGCGAGGCCGAGGGCGTAGTTGCGCACGTAACCCGTCTGCACCTTGCGCAGTTGGCCGCCGCCTTGGCGAACGAGGGTGCCAACGCCGTTCACGGCCCCGTCGATGATGCCCTTGTCGAACGTGAAGGCCGACCAGGCGGCAGCCGCTCGTCCGGGGCCGCCGATGAAGGCGGCGACGGCGGCGTCATAGGTCCATGCCTTCTTGAGGATCGCTGGTTCGAGGCTGGCGTTGTCCTCCGGGCGCTTCCGGTACCAGGTGGCGTAGGCGATGCCGACCCCGGCGAGCGCAGCGACGGTGGCGGCGATGGCGAGGCCGATCTTGGTGCCACCGTTCAGCGCCTGGTGTCGCACTTCGCCGATCGACGGCTCGAGCCAGTGTTCGAGGAACAGCGTCGAGGAGAACAGCGGCAGGTTGAGGAGCCCTCCGACCGCCGCAAGGGCGGCGAGCACGACGAGAGGGACGGTCATCATCCACGGTGACTCGTGGGGCTCGGCCGATCCGTGGTCGCCGTGGTCGCCCTCGGCAGCGTGCGCGTTCTCGGTCACCGGCTCGGGGTCGCGCCAGCGCTCCTGGCCGTAGAAGACGAGGAAGACCTGGCGGCTCATGTAATAGGCGGTGAGAAGGGCGACCAGCACGCCGACGGCCCACAGCAGCGGGCTCTTGGAAAAGGCGCCGGCGAGGACTTCGTCCTTCGACCAGAAGCCCGAAAGTGGCGGAACGCCCGAGATGGCGAGCCAGCCGATCATGAACGTGACCCACGTGATGGGCATCCATTTTCGGAGCGCGCCCATCCGCTTCATGTCCTGCTCGTCGTGCAGGCCGTGGATGACCGAGCCGGCTCCGAGAAACAGCAGGGCCTTGAAGAACGCATGGGTCACCATGTGGAAGATGGCGGCCACGTAGGCCCCTGAACCGACCGCCAGCACCATGTAGCCCAGCTGACTGACGGTGGAGTAGGCCAGCACTTTCTTGATGTCATCCTGCGCGCAGGCCACCGTTGCGGCGAACAGGGCGGTGATGGCGCCGATGGCGGCGATGAAGAAGGTGACCGATGGATCGGCCCGCTCGAGAATCGGAGCGCAGCGAACGAGGAGATAGACGCCGGCCGTGACCATCGTCGCCGCATGGATGAGGGCGGAGACCGGCGTCGGCCCTTCCATGGCGTCGGGCAACCAGAGGTAGAGCGGCAGCTGCGCCGACTTGCCAGCGGCACCGAGGAAGAGGAGCAGCACGACCGCCGACGCCGTGTACTCCGGAAGGCGATCGACCTGGCCGAGCACGCCGGTGCTCCCCCAGTAGTCGAGGGTGCCCAAGCTGGCGAAGAGCAGGAACATCGCCACCATGAACCCGAAGTCGCCGATGCGGTTGGTGACGAACGCCTTCTTGCCGGCCACCGCCGCCGATTCGCGGGTGAACCAGAAGGAGATGAGGAAGTACGAGCAGGCGCCGACGCCCTCCCACCCGAGGAAGCTCAAGAGGAAGTTGTCGGCCAGCACGAGCATCAACATCGAGAAGGCGAACAGGTTCAGATAGACGAAGAACTTCGAGTAGCGCTCGTCGCCGTGCATGTAACCGACGGAGTACAGGTGGATGAGGGTGCCGATCCCGGTGACGAACAACGCCATCGTGATCGAGAGCGGATCGACCAGGAAGCCGACGTCGACCCGGAGGCCGCCGACGGGCACCCATTCGAAAAGGGTGGCGATGTGGCGGCGCTCTTCGCCTCCGAGGCTGAGCAGCTGCGCGAACACCACGACGGTGGCGGCGAAGGCGCCGCCGATGGCCGAGGTCGCCAGCCAGCCGGCGAAGGGGTCACCGAGCTTGCGCCCGGCCACCAGCAGGGTCAGGAACCCCGCCAACGGGAGTGCAGGGATGAGCCAGACAGCGTCGAGAATTTGCATGCGGCCCCGGTCAGCCCTTCAGCAGGTGGAGGTCGTCGGCGGTGGTGCCCTGCTCGCCGGTTCGGCGCCGGAAGATCGAGACGATGATCCCGAGTCCCACGACCACCTCGGCGGCGGCCACCACAAGAACGAAGAACACGATCACCTGGCCACCGATGTCGTCGAGCATCCGGGCGAACGTCACGAACGTGAGGTTCACGGCGTTGAGCATCAGCTCGACACACATGAACATCACCAGGACGTTGCGCCGGATGAGGAGTCCGATGGCACCGATACTGAAGAGCACCGCCGCCAGGATGAGGTACCAGCTGCCGTCAACGGTCACTGGTCGTCCGCCTCCTCACGGAAGCGGGGAGGACGGCGGGCCAGCACGACGGCGCCGACCACGGCGATCACCAACAGCACCGCCGTCACCTCGAAAGGAAGGAGGAAGGTGGTGAAGATCGAACGGCCGAGCTTCTCCACGTTCTCACCCTGTCCGGAGGCGAGCCCGCGTGCACCCGGCGTACCGGTCGCCCAGTCGTTGGCGCGAGCAAGAAGGAGCACGAGGAGAAGCACCAACGCGCCGACTCCGAAAGCCAGCGGGCGTTGCCCTTTGAGCTGCTCGACCTCGACGGCCTCTTCACGGTCGACGCCCAACAGCATGATGACGAAGAGGAACAGCACGACGATGGCGCCGGCGTAGACGATCACCTGCACCACGGCGAGGAAGTGGGCTTCCTGGGCCACGAAGAGGACGGCGACGCCGAAGAGCGTCATCACCAGGCTGAGGGCCGAATGGACGGGGTTGCGCAGGAAGAGGACGCCGAAGGCACCCGTGAGAACGATGGCGGCGCAGAGAAAGAACACCGCGAGGTCGACCTTGGTCGCCGCCGCCACGAGGGGGAGCAGAGCGGCCGTCATTTGCCACCGCGGTTCTCGGAGAGCACCCACCAGGGCTCACCCGTCTCCTCGTCGGCGCCGGCTTGATCGAGTTCGGGTTCGGCGATGCCCCGACCGAGTTCGCCTGACCACTGCACGACGCCGGTGAACGAGGCGTTCCCGGACGGCGCCGTTGCCCGCACCCATTGCGACGTGATCTCGTCGTCGTCTTCGCCCCAGTGCTCCCAGGGAAGATGACGGGGCTTGCCGTCGTCGCCGACGAGCAGTTCGTCCTTGGTGTAGATGGCGTCCTGGCGGTTGGTGAACGAGAACTCGAACAGCTTCGTCTCGGTGATGGCTTCGGTCGGGCAGGCCTCGACGCACAGGTCGCAGTGGATGCAGCGGAGGTAGTTGATCTCGTAGACGAACCCGTACCGCTCACCCGGCGACACCGGGGCTTCGGGCGGATTGTCGGCGCCGCGCACGTAGATGCAACGGGCCGGACAGACACCCGCACACAGTTCGCACCCGATGCACTTCTCCATCCCGTCCTCGTAGCGGTTGAGGATGTGGCGGCCGTGATGGCGGTCGGGCTTGGGCCGCTTCTCTTCGGGATATTCGATCGTGACGCGCGGCATGAACATCTGCTTGAACGTCACCTTGAAACCGTCGAGCGCGCCCATCAGGCGTGGAGGTCCTCTTCTTGCACGGTGGCCTTTCCGAGGGCAAGGGAGCGATACAGCATGGCCGTGCACACCAGGAGCACGGGGAAAGCGATCAGGAGGTAGCTGCGTTGCACGGTGATGGCCGCGATGATCAGCAGCCACGCGAGGGAGAGCGGGATCAACACCTTCCACCCGAGGTCCATCAACTGGTCGTAGCGCAGGCGGGGCAACGTGGCCCGGAACCAGACGTAGGTGAAGAGGAAAGCGAACAGCTTCAGCACGAACCAGAAGGTCGGAAGCAACCAGTCGGCGACGAAGCCGTGGATGCCGAAGCTCGGCCCGTTGGGGCCGCCGAGGAACAGGGTCACGATGACGGCCGACATCGTGACCGTGTTCATGAATTCGGCCAGGAAGAAGAGGGCGAAGCGAATGGAGGAGTACTCGGTGTGGAATCCGCCGACGAGCTCCTGCTCGGCTTCGACGAGGTCGAAGGGCGGCCGGTTGAGCTCGGCGGTGGCGGCGATGAGGAACAAGAAGAACGGCAGGATGCCGAGGCGGATGAGATTCCAGTTCGGCGCGATGTTGAGGAATCCGGGGCCGGCTTGGGAGGCGACGATGTCGCTCGTGTAGAGCGATCCGCTGACCAAGACGACAGTTGCCACGACCAGACCGAGCGCCGCCTCGTACGACACCATCTGGGCCGATGCGCGGACGGAGCCGAGGAGCGGGTACTTCGATCCTGACGACCAACTCGCCAGCATGATCCCGTAGACGGCGACCGACGACATGGCCAGGAGGAAGAGGATCCCGATCGGCGGGTCGGCCAACTGCATCCGGGTGGCATGCCCGAAGATGCTCACGGTGCCGCCGATGGGAACGATGGCGAACGACAGGAAGGCGGGCACGGCCGAGAGGTAGGGCGCGAGGCGGAAGATACGCCGGTCGGCCCGCTCGGGGAGGAGGTCTTCCTTGAAGAACAACTTGATGCCGTCGGCCAGCGTCTGCAGCAGACCCCAGGGACCCGCACGGTTGGGCCCGATGCGGTTCTGCATGTCGGAGATGACCTTGCGTTCGAACCACACCATGAACAGCACGGCCACCATGAGGATGACGAAGGTGACTGCCGTCTTGAGGCAGACGATGAGGAAGACGGCGAAGTCGATCCTCCCGTTGAGGAGCGGGTCACCGCCGGCGAGGAGCGAGCCGATCACGACACCGTCTCGACGGCGATCTCGGTGACCGCAGCGTCAGCGCTGAGAAGCGCGCCGGTGTCGAGGCCGGGCACATTGAAAGGAACGCCCGCCGTGCCGCGGGGCTGGAACGGATCAGCTTCGACGCCGATGGCGTCGATGGTCAGCTTCGACGACCGCACCCGCACCGTGCCGCCGGTGGTCACGCCGAGGCGCTCGAGGTCACTGGGGTGGAGGCGGATGACCGGCGGGGCGGCGAGCGGCGCCAGCGATGGTGCCATCGACAGCATGACGCCGGCGTCGTAGAGCTTGCGACCGGCCACGAGGCGCAGCTTGTAGGCGTCGAGCTTCGGCGCGGGCACCGGCTCGGACGTGGGGCTCCACGAAAGCACGGACGGCCGCGTCACCGTTTTGGCAGCCGGCTCGGGCGCTTCCTCGACAGGTGCGTCCTCGGGGGTCGGCGCTTCGGGGTCGACGTCGGAATCCGGCGCTTCCGCGGCGGGTGCGTCGGCCGGAGGAGCGTCGTCGGGGAGCGGGAGAACGATGCCGTCGCGATGGGCCCGGGTGGCGATGACTTCGGCGGTCAGACCGGCATACGCCGAGCCCACTCGCTCCATCTCCTCGCCGATCTCCTCGAGGGTTCCGAAGCCAAGGTCGCGGCCGAGGCGGGCGGCGAGCTCGACAGCGATCATCCAGTCGGGCCACGCAACTTCGGGGGCCGTGATCTTCTGGCCGAGGCGGGTGACTCGGCCTTCGAGATTGGTGGTGGTGCCCGGACGCTCAGCGAACGTCGCCGCCGGCAGCACGACGTCGGCCAGCCGCACCGACTCGTTGAGGAAGATGTCGACGGCCACGACGAAAGGCACCCGCTCGAGGGCAGCCTTGGCCAGCGCGGTGTCGGGGAAATCGCCGAGGGGATCAGCGCCGAGCAGCAAGAGGGCCTGCAGCTCACCTGCGACCGCCGCTCGGAGGATCGCCGTCGTGTCGCGGCCGGTCGCTGCCGGAGCCGAGCCCCACGCGTCTTCGAACCACGCGCGCCCGTCGTCGAGCGACACTCGGCCAGGGAGCACGCCCGGAGCCATGCCGGCATCGAGGGCCCCGTGAACGTTTCCGCGACGCAAAGCGGAGAGGAACCGGACACCGGGAAGCCGTGAGAGAACGCCGGCGGCATCGACGATCGAACTCGCAGGCTCGGCCACCGACGGCCGGCCGAGGACGACGACCGGGCGGTCGCCGACGAGGCCACGAGCAGCGTCGATGGCCGCGTCACCGGAGCCTCCGTCGACCAGCGCGGCCGCAAGATTGGCGGCTTCACCGGGGACGTAACCGAGGGTGGCGGCGGCGTAACGCGTGAGGCCGGTACTGCGCGGCGTCAGCTCGATCAGCGGCACCTTGCCGTCGACGGCGGCAGCGCGGAGGCGCAGGTACAGGACCGGCAGCTCCTCCTTGATGTCGGGCCCGAGGAGGATGATCGAAGTGGCTGCACAGGTCTCGTCGATGGTGGCGCGGGGCAGTCCGAGGACGAGCTCGGCCGGCAGGCCATCGCCGAGTTGGCAATCGACCGAATCGGTGCCGAGGACGTTCTTGGCCAGCTTTGCCCAGGCATACGCATCTTCGTTGGCGAGACGGGCACCACCGATCACGGCGATCGACTCAGGGCCGAAGGCGGTGCGAGCGTCGTTGAGCGCTTCGGCGGTGGCGTCGAGCGTCTCGGCCCAGGTGGATTGGACGAGTTCGTCGCCCTGACGGCGCAGCGGTTGGCCGAGCCGGAGCTCGCTGTTCACGGCCTCGAAGGAGAACCGGCCCTTGTCGCAGAGCCAGCCGTGATTGACCGGATCGCTGTCGAGTCCGAGGTAGCGAGTGAGCTTGTCACGCGACGACTGCACGGCGACTCGGCACCCGACGGCGCACTGGGTGCAGGTGCTCTCGACCTGGTCGAGGTCCCACGGGCGGGCCCGGAACCGGTAGGGCGTCGCCAGCAACGCGCCGACCGGACAGATCTGCACGGTGTTCCCGCTGAAGTACGAGGCGAACGGTTGATCAGGAAAGGTGTTGACCTGGGTGTCGGCGCCACGTCCGATGAATTCGATCAGGTGATCGCCCGCGACCTCGTCGGCGAAACGGGTGCAGCGGTCGCACTGGATACACCGTTCGCGGTCGATGTGGACGATCGGCGACAGCGCGATCGGCTTCTCCCAATGGCGCTTCTCCTCGACGAAGCGGCTCTCGCCCGGTCCGAAGGTGAAGGTCTGGTCCTGCAACGGGCATTCGCCGCCCTTGTCGCAGACCGGGCAGTCGAGGGGATGGTTGACGAGCAGGAATTCCAGGACGCCATCCTGGGCCTTCTTGACCTCGGGCGATTGCGTGATGACCTCTTGTCCCTCGGCCACGGGCACGTAGCAGGCGGGCGAAAGGGCAAAGCCGCGCGGGCCTTTCACCTGCACGAGACACATCCGGCACACCCCCACCGGCCGCATGCGGGGGTGGTAGCAGAAGCGAGGGATGTAGGTGCCGGCGCGCTCGGCAGCGGCGATGATCATCTCGCCCTTCTTGGCCTCCACGACCTTGCCGTCGACGGTGATCGACACCGTGTCGGTCTTCGGCTGCATGTCAGTCTCCGGCTGCGTGTCGGTCACCTGGCCACCAGTTGGTTCAGCATGCAGGGATCAGGCATGCGGGCAGGCTCCATCCTTGATGTGCACCAGGAACTCGTCCCGGAACATCCCCAGCGCCGACACGATAGGCGGCGGGATCGACGGCCCGAGCGGGCAGATCGTGGTCATGTTCGGCGGCCATTTCGAGGGCCACTGCACCCCGGGACTGATGTTGTCGCAGACATCCATCAAGAGGTCGAGGTCTTCCATCCGGCCGTCGCCCGACTCGATGCGATGCATGATCTTGTCGAGCCACGAGCTGCCTTCGCGACAGGGCGTGCACTGCCCACACGACTCGCGTGAGAAGAAACGAACGAGTCGCCACGACGCCCGCACCATGCAGGTCGTCTGGTCCATGGCGATGATCGACCCCGAGCCCATCATCGATCCGCCCTCGCCCTTGACCTTGGTCTCGTCGAGTGGCATGTCGAGGCGTTCCGGCCCGAACCAGAACGAGGAAGCCCCGCCTGGAATGAAGGCCTTGAGCTCGCCCCCGTTGCGGATTCCGGCGCCGAAGCGAGGGTCGTAGATCAAGTCACGGAAGGTGTTCTTGGCCAGTTCGACTTCGTAGTTGCCCGGCTTGTTGACGTGCCCCGAGACGGCGAACAGGCGGGTGCCGGTCGCCTGGGGCTCGCCGATGGCGGCAAAGGCGGCGCCACCGTTCAAGATGATCCACGGGATGTTCGACATCGTCTCGACGTTGTTGACGATGGTCGGCGCGCCGTAGAGGCCCATGACGGCCGGGAAGTACGGCGGCTTGATGCGGGGGAAACCGCGCTTGCCCTCGAGGCTCTCGAGGAGGGCCGTCTCGTCGCCGCAGATATAGGCGCCGGCGCCGGGATGGATCACGACATCGAGCGAGAAGTCCGAGCCGAAGATGCGGTGGCCGACGGCCCCGTGGGCGTAGGCCTCGTTCAACGCTTGGGTCATGCGCTCGATACCGAGGGCGAACTCGCCGCGCACGTAGATGAACGCCTGGGCGGCGCCGATGGCGTAGGCCGAGATGAGGGTGCCTTCGATGATCTGGTGCGGATCCTGCTCGATGAGCATGTGATCCTTGAAGGTCGCCGGCTCGCTCTCGTCGCCGTTGACCACGAGATACTTGGGGTCGGCGGCGCGCAGCATCGACCACTTTCGCCCGGCGGGGAACCCGGCCCCCCCACGACCGAGCAGGTTGGCCGTATCGACTTCCGCCATCACCTCTTCGGGGGCCATGGTGACGGCTTTGCGAAGGGCCTCGTACCCGCCGTTGGCGAGGTAGCCCTTCAGCGTGTGTGAATCCTGGGTGCCGATGTGGGCGGTGACGATCGGATCGACGGTGGTGGCCATGCTTACTTCCGCTCCCCGTTGCCGGACTCGGGCGCGGTGTCGCCCGGCTTCTGTACTTCGGCCGCATGCTTGGCCGCTCGCTGTGCCGAGGCCACGCTGGCCGGTTGTTCCTGGGTTCCTGGAGCGACTGGTTCGGGTGCGGCCGAACTCGAGGCCGCGCCCTGTTCGATGGGAGGTGCGGCGGCTTCACCCTTGGGCCCGGCAGCGAGCAGGCCGACGTTGCGCCGGACGCGCGACAGGGTGCCGTGCGGTGGCACCGTTTCAGCCAGTCGACCCGCAGACAGGTCGCTGACGAGGGCGTCGAAGTCGTTGCTGGTGACATCACCGAAGAACCGCCAGTTCACGGTGAGGCACGGAGCGTTGCCGCACAGGCCGATGCACTCGACCTCCTCGACGGTGAAGGTCCCGTCGCTGGTCGTTCCGCCGGCCTGGACGCCGAGTGTGTCCTCGGCGTATTCGAGGAGCTCGGCACCACCGTTGAGGAGGCAGGCGATGTTGGTACACACCGACACCAGGTACTTGCCCACCGGGTGGGTGAAGTACATGTCGTAGAAGCTGGCCGTGCCGTAGACCTCGACCGGCGTGAGGTCGAGCAGCTCGGCCACGTGGGCCATGCCCTCGTCGGTGAGGTGGCCGTCCTGTTCCTGCACCAGATGAAGCAACGGCAACATCGCGGAGCGCGCCTGCGGGTACAGAGCGATGGTCTGGCGGGCGCGAGCCTCGTTGTCCTTCGTGAGCCGTGCCATCAATGCCTCGCTTCGGTGATCATCGATCGACATCTCCCATGACCGGATCGATCGAGGAAATCACAGCCACGGCGTCGGCGATGAGTCCACCTTGGAGCATGACCGGCAGGGTCTGGAGGTTCGAGAACGAGGGACCGCGGATGTGCATGCGGTAGGGCTTGGCGGTGCCGTCGGACGCGAGGTAGCACCCGAGCTCCCCGCGTGGTGCCTCGATGGCGACATACACCTCGCCCTCCGGGACCCGGAAGCCCTCGGTGAAAAGCTTGAAGTGGTGAATCAACGCTTCCATCGACTCGTCGATACGGGCGCGCGGCGGAGGCGTGAGCTTCTTGTCCTGGATCCGGTAGTCGCCGGGCGGAAGCAACTCCACGATCTGGCGGACGATCTTGATCGACTCGCGCATCTCGTTCAGGCGAACGGCATAGCGATCGAAGGCGTCGCCGTACTGACCGACGATGGTGTCGAAGTCGAGTTGGTCGTAGAACGCATAAGGCATGTCGGCCCGCAGGTCCCATGCCGTTCCGGTCGCCCGCAGGATCGGACCCGAGGCACCAAGCCCGATCGCTTGCTCGGCCGTGATGACGCCGACTCCCTGTGTGCGTTGCTGGAAGATCGGCTGACCGGTGAGGAGCTCGTCGTACTCGTCGAGGCGCGGGAGGATCAGCCGGCAGATCTCGAGGACATCGTCGCGCCAGCCTTCGGGCAGGTCGGCGGCGACACCACCGGGGCGGACGAAATTGTGGTTCATGCGCAGCCCGGTGACCTTCTCGAAGAAGGCCAGCACCAGCTCGCGTTCGCGCCAACCGAAGATCATCATCGACACGGCGCCGATGTCCATCCCGTTGGTGGCCATGAAGAGAAGGTGCGAGGAGATGCGGTTCATCTCCATCAGCAGCATCCGGATCCAGGTCGCCCTCGGCGGCACCTCGATGCCGAGGAGTTCCTCCACTGCCATCGAGAGGACGGACTCGTTGAAGAAGTTGGCGAGGTAGTCCATCCGGGTCACGTTGGTGGACCCTTGGATGTACATGAGGTCTTCGGCCGTCTTCTCCATGCCGGTGTGGAGGTAGCCGATGACCGGCTTCGAGCGGATCACCGTCTCGCCCGAGAGCTCCATCATCACCCGCAACACCCCGTGGGTGCTCGGGTGCTGCGGGCCCATGTTGATGATCATGGTCTCGTCTTCGTCGACCTCGACCGAGATGTCGTCGATCGAAACGGTGTGACCTTCGGGAAGGCGGAGGAAGGCGCCCTCCTCACGCCGCTTCTGCGTCTCCTCGGTGTCGCCCCGCGACTGCAGTTCCTGCGCGCCTTCGGATGTCTCGACGGTGAGGTCGCTCATGACACCGCCTCCGGACGTGCGGTCGTGGCCTTGAACTGCACCGGGACACGGCCCATGGCGTAGTCCTTCCGAAGGGGGTGGCCCTCCCAGTCCTCGGGCATGAGGATGCGGGTCAGATCGGGATGGTCGTTGAAGCGAATGCCGAACATGTCCCATACCTCGCGCTCCATGGCCTCGGTTCCCGGCCAGAGCGCGAACAGCGATGCCACCGTCGGGTCGGCTTCGGGCACCTGCACGCGAATCCGGACGCGGCGTCGATGCTCGAGTGAGAGCAGGTTGACCACGACTTCGAAGCGCTCGGGATCGACACCGTCGGGCAACTCGCGTCCGGGGTGGGTGAGGTAGTCGATGCCACAGAGGTCGGCGCAGAAGTCGAAGCCGTCAGCCTTGAGTGCTTCCATCAGCGGGAGATAGGTCTCTCTCGCCGGGAAGACCAATGTCTGCCTCCGAACGTCGGTGACGACGGGCGCCCCGTGTAGCAGTTCGGGCTCGGGAGTGGGCGTCACCTCTTCGGGCGCGGTGGTCTCGGCTGCGGGGTCGGTATCGGCCATCGTCAGCGGTTCGAGGTCGTGATGCGGACTGGCGTGCCCTTGCCGGCGGGCACCAGCAGCGGCGTCGTCGCCTGGGGCTCGACATGAAGCTGCGCGCCGGCACCGGTCGTGGAACGACGTTCCATGATCTCGCCCGTACGAACCTTGTCGTGCAGCGTGAGAATGGCGTGCAGGAGCGTCTCGGGATTCGGAGGGCAGCCGGGCGCATAGACGTCGACCGGAACGATCTGGTCGACCCCTTGCACGATGGCGTAGTTCTGGAACATGCCACCGCTCGACGCGCAGACTCCCATCGACAGCACCCACTTGGGCTCCATCATCTGGTCGTAGACCTGACGCAACACGGGGGCCATCTTCTGGCTCACGCGTCCGGCGACGATCATCAGGTCGGCCTGGCGGGGCGAGGCCCGGAAGACCTCCATGCCGAACCGGGCCAGGTCGTAGCGGCCGGCGCCGGTGGCCATCATCTCGATCGCACAGCAGGCGAGACCGAACGATGCCGGCCAGGTGGACGACTTGCGCGACCAGTTGACGAATTTCTCCAGCGAACCGGTGAGGAAGTTGTGGTTGAGATCTTCGAGGCCCATGGCCTACGC